>JAZRKK010000060.1:0-2245 GCA_045646305.1 Acutalibacteraceae bacterium | reverse complement strand
CATCTGTACGTCCAATCTCTTTAGTCAATCTATCATACAAATAATTAAGAGTATCAACACTTTCGGAAAACAATACCAATTTACCTGATGGATTTATAGCTTTATCGAAAAACCGATTACTCAATTTATCACGGAAAAGATTGAATTTAGGATCATCGACTACCGTCTTCCAATTTTTATTCAATTGCTCTAAAATAACTCTATCTTGCTTCAACATATCGAGAAATTTATCATCAAAAGCATCAGCAGGATAAACTATATCTTCCTTTAAATAACCTTTTTCTATTGCATATTCGATAATTTGGTCAAGCTCCATATTTTTAGCTTGCAACTCTTTAACATTCAAGTCAGGAGCTATGATGACTTTGTTTTCAGCAAACATCTTTATCATATCATCGGTAATACGCAACAGAGTTGCAAGAGAGCGTTTAAAGGCATAAAAACTACTCTCCAACCGCTTAACCATGTGCACACGATAAATACCAGCCAATGTTTGACCAATATGCACTGCGTGTTTATATTTTCCCCTATATTCTGGCTTCAAAAACTCAACTGCACGATAACGAGCATAATCGAGACCTTCACCTGTAGGATTTTTATCTGATTTACCATCGGTCAATTGTTTCAATGTTTCATAAAACAACGAACTTGTGGCAGAATCCATCTGATAAGTCAAATCATCAGGTGGCAAAATATTTGGAAAAATTAAGCCTTGTTTATTGATATCAGCTTTGTAATCAGGGTCATTTAAGATATTATTACGTGTACGACGAACTGTTACTTTGTCAATTATATCCGTGCGTATTCTATTATAGATTTTATCTACATCGGTAGTAACATCACGTTTGTCACGCTCGTGCATCAGTTTTTTATAGGCTTGAACCAAAGGCGAAAAAAATGCCCTGAGATTAGGAATACCATCAATTGTACAACTCTGACTATTTTGGAATAACAACAATTGATTTTGTAAATCTTCGGGAGTATTATTCAATGGTGTTGCCGAAAGAAGCATAACCTTTTTTTGAACACTATTCAACAAACCACGATTGACACATGCCGATTTACATATTTTCTGCAATTCATCATATTTACCTGAACTATCGCTACGAAAACCATGTGCCTCATCAACAATTATCAAATCAAACTCTTCTTTACTCTTATATTGGTCGCGACCTTCAAGTATCTTTGACAAACTACCATTCGTAATAAATTGAGCCTTTTTGTATATACTAAACAACTTGAACGTATTTTTCCAGTTATCCTCAAGCGCAGGCGGATAAACAACCAATACACTTGTATTTTTACCATTTGCCTCTATAAATCTTTTAGCAATCATAGTAGCAATCATAGTTTTACCCAAACCAACAACATCGGCAAGAAACAATCCGTTATGTTTCATCAATATCTGATAACCTTGTATGACTGCATCAATCTGATACTTATATTCTTTTACTTTCTCAGGCAATTGTATAGTAAAATCATCTTCTACTTGGTCGCCAAATATATCAATCAACACTTTGATATACAATTCGTATGGCGTTGGTTGATAACCTAAATATGTCTTATTCTTAAACTCAGCAATATCGTCAGCGGTCAACACTACAGCTTCGTTCCATAATTTCCAAAACTCATCAGAACAATATTTTACATCATCATAATCTTTCATCGCCACATTAAGCTCGTATTGAGGGGCTTGTTTTGTTCCAAGTCCGGCATCGGATATATTAGAAGAGCCCATAATAACCCAACCATCGCTATTTTCGGTATGCTCTTGAGGCAAACACAAATAAAATTTGGCATGCAGACTCTTAGTGGCATGAATACGCATTTGCAAACGACCCGACATTAAATCATCACACATTTGCAAAATACCCTCTTCGACCTCTGCCGAATATTTAGCATTGATTATATCATCTTTAAAGCCACCATGATATATCTCTTTTGCTTTTTCGGGGTCGGCAAACATCAAAATAGCCTTGTTGTGCTTTCTGAAAATATCATCAATATTGATACCCACCAATATTTTTATTTCAGAAATATCCCCTAACTCCTTACGGAGTTTAAAATAACCTGATGAACGGAAAAAACCTACGACAGCAAGAAATCTGTCGAAAGTAGCCATAGAAGATGCAATACCTTTAAGTTTATCAAAAAGTGTATTACTTGGCTCGTTATTAAAGAATTTTGAACTCATTACAACACATAAATTGAGCTCAGTGGTCAAGGACTTCGAGTAACCACTAAT
>JAZRKK010000059.1:0-22871 GCA_045646305.1 Acutalibacteraceae bacterium | reverse complement strand
AGGTGTAAATACCTTTAAACACATTTTAACTCTGTCACAAGCATCGAACCCACCCTCTTTGTCCTCTTGCATATCTTTGTTGTACGCAAGTGGTAAACCTTTCAAAGTTGTGAGCAAACCTAACAAATCGCCATATACTCTACCGGTTTTACCACGAACGAGTTCAGCCATATCAGGATTACGCTTCTGTGGCATGATTGATGAACCGGTTGTGTAGTTGCTTGAAAGTTCAATAAACTTAAATTCCCAACTAGACCAAAGTATAATTTCTTCAGAAAAGCGTGATAAATGCACCATAACTAGTGATATTGCTGACATAAGTTCTACACAAAAATCACGGTCTGATACACCATCAAGTGAATTCATGCAAATACCATCAAAACCGAGTTTCTCAGCTTCGAATCTACGATCGGTATTGTAAGTTGTACCCGCTAATGCGCAACAACCAATTGGTGACATATTCATTCTTTTTTTGCAATCTATAAGGCGATCTATATCACGAAGCAACATCATAACATACGCCATCAAGTGATGACCAAATGTTATAGGTTGTGCGCGTTGTAGATGAGTATAACCTGACATTATACTTGCTTTATGCTCATCAGCTTTTTCACATAAAACCTCGACTAAAGATTTCAAAAGGATTATTATTTCATCAATTTCAGCACGCAAATACATTCTTATATCAAGTGCAACTTGGTCGTTACGACTACGCGCTGTATGAAGTTTTTTACCAATATCACCAATGCGATTAGTAAGTTCCTGCTCTACAAACATATGTATATCTTCAGCGCTCATATCAAACTGCAATTTGCCGCTTTGTAAATCCGCTAAAATTTCTTCAAGCCCTGATATAATTATATTAGACTCTTCTTCACTAATAATACCGCATAATGACAACATCATCGCGTGAGCCATGCTACCCTTTATATCATGCGCGTACATTCTACTATCAAAATGTATTGAAGAATTAAAATCATCAGCAATACTGTCGGTAACACCATCAGTAATGCCTGTCCACATTTTTGCCATTTAGAAAACCTCATTTGTTTAAAGTATTTACACATTATATATAATATATCTAAACTTGTCAAGAGTTTTGAATAAATATGCAAACCTTGTGCATATTATGCACAAGGTTTGCTTTTATGCTATTTTATTATCTTTGAAAAATTTTATAAGAGCATCTGCTACTTTACTATGCTCATCGGCTGATGGGTGTCCACCACCACCTGAATTATATGATAAGCAATCATACATATACACATCGGTATACCCAAGGGAATTAAGTTTTGTTTTTGCTCCTTGGTATGAACTGATTTGATCATGGCATGACATAACTCCCGATACAAATACAATTTTTACATCCTTACGATAGCCGATATCAGTTATAAGGTTAGTATAAATATCGGTATATTCTTCAACCTTGGATATATCTTTTGAACTCAAAGATCCATTAAACACATCGTTAGTACCAAGATTTATAACAACAATATCAACATCCTGTGAATTCGATGATGTATAACTTAATGTCTTGTCAGCATAATAATTTTCAACCTTATAAAAATCATAAAATGGAGGATAAACAACTCCGTTTATTGTACGCTCTTTTAACGCAATACCGCTCATTGATAAAATTCTATAATCAAAATCAAAGTGATCGATAATTAAATAAGGATATGCTTTTAGTGAGTTTTGATTTTTTAAATCACTGGCGTTTGGAGTAGTCGAATTAGCAAGATTACCATATCCACTTGTCATTGAGTCGCCTAAAAACTCAATCAAAATTTTATCGCTGTCCTTTTCAAGAAGTGATTTGCCCTCATCAAGTTGTAAATTAACTGCAGTTATCGAATGTCCACCTCTAGACTCATTCTCGCGAACAAACTTTATGTTATGTACGCCATCAGACAATCCCCTTGCCAAAGCTATGTAGTTTGTACCACTTTCGGTAACGCATCTTTCTTTGGTCAACTTACCATCAACAAAAACCGAATAATACACACCAGCATCAGCTGTAATCTCGAGAAGAACATTATTGCTATCGGTATTAAATTCAATAGCGCAAGCAGTATGATTAAGACCTACGCCATCAGCAAGTTTTTGACATCTGCCATTTAGCTTAATGTTTTTTAACACATTCTCTTTATTCAAACGACAAACATTTTCTGTGTTTTCCTCAACTTTGGAAGATGTCACTACATTATCACTACTGTTAACGCTACTATCACTACTATCAACAGAACTATTATCAACGCTAATATCCTGATTGTCTTCACTGCTTGTTTGAGAAGTTGTTTCAACTTGTGAAGAAACCTCATCTACATTTGATGTCGAATTGTTTGACACCACAGTATCATCCTCCTCATAAACCGTTTCATCCTCGTGTATTATTATTTCAATTTCATCCGAAGAATAACTATCATTAGAAGGTTTGCTACATCCACAAAGGGATATAAGTAGCACTATAATCATCAGTATGCAAAATTTTCTTTTCATAAAAAAGCTCCTATTTATTACTAAAAACATTTTTCTATTCTTTTAGATTTACAGTTTGCTGTTTTACCACAATGGTAACACAGTTCGTTTTGACTAGCGCCTTTATCAAAAATATCTTTAATATTGTTGATAGTGGTTTCAGCAATATTACCAAGCGCTTCATTTGTCAAAAAAGCTTGATGTGAAGTCACAATAACATTAGGCATTGAAATAAGTCGAGCCAACGTGTCATCATCAACGATGTGACCTGAAAAATCTTCAAAAAATATATCCGATTCTTCTTCGTATACATCTAAACAAGCTGCGCCTATATGTCGAGATTTTATACCCTCGAGCAAGGCTTCGGTATCGATAAGCGCGCCACGCGAAGTATTAAGAATCACAACGCCTTTTTTCATTTTTTGAATCGTTTTTTCATTTATCATATATTCCGTTTCAGATGTTAACGGACAATGAAGCGATATTATATCACTGTTTTTGAACAATTCATCAAGAGATACATAATCAATGTCCGCATCCTTTGCAGGAAACTTATCATACGCCAAAACGCGCATACCGAATCCTCGACAAATGTCAATAAATACTCGCCCTATTTTACCAGTACCTATTACACCTACCGTTTTACCATACAGGTCAAAACCTGTAAGACCGGAAAGACTAAAATTAAAATCTTTTGTTCTAATATATGCTTTATGAATTCTACGAATAGATGTAAGCAACATTGCTATCGCATGTTCAGCCACCGCATAAGGTGAATATGCCGGAACGTGTACTATATGAATTTTTCCAAAAGCATGTTTTACATCAACATTGTTGTAACCTGCACAACGAAGCGCCAAAACTTTTACCCCCAATTCATAAAGGCGGTCTAAAACCTCAGCAGATGCTGTATCATTCACAAACACACATACAACATCACAGCCGTGCGCTAAATCAGCAGTATCAATGTTAAGTTTTGTTTCAAAAAACTTAAATTTCAAATTATTATTTTCATATTTTATAAACGAGTCTTTATCATAAGGTTTTGTGTCAAAAAAGGCTATTTTCATATATACTCCCAATTTAATTATTAAATTCGTTATATATCTTTTCCGCCAAAGACTTATTTATGCCACTAACACTACAAAGCTCATCTACAGTTGCAGTTTTTATTGCTTTCATTGTTTTAAAATGTTTTAACAAAGCATTCGCTTTTGCTTGTCCAATACCATCTATAGCTGTAAGTTCTGATGAAAGCATTTTTTTGCTTCTGCGTTTTTTGTGATAAGTTATCGCAAAACGATGCACCTCATCTTGAATAGCGGTTACAAGTCGATACGCCGAGGCGTTAGCCTTGATAGAAATATCGCCGCCACCCCAAGCAATTGCGCGTGTGCGATGCTTAGAATCCTTTACCATACCAAAAATCGCTATATCAATATCATGCTTTTTAAGGATTGGTTCTACTGCCGAAAGTTGTCCTTTTCCACCATCAAGCAAAATCAAGTCAGGCAATACTGAAAATCCCTCATCTTCGCCCTTTTCGTACTCAGTAAAACGGCGGTCAAGCGCCTCTGCCATAGAGCGATAATCATCTTGGCCGGAAAACCCCTTTATTTTAAACATTTTATAATGTGACTTATATGGTTTACCATCACGAAACACTACCATTCCCGCTACATTTTCATCACCTGCGGTATTTGAAATATCATACGCTTCAATAACGCGAGGTGTAGTTTTGAGGCCTAAAAGTCGAGCAAGTTCATTAAGTGATGACATTTCTTTTCCTAAAATCTCTGTTTTTTGTGCTAAATTATCAGCTGCATTATTGCGGCACATATCCACAAGTGCTTTTTGTTCTCCACGCTGTGGCAAAAGCATTTCAACCTTTTTACCCAATTTTTCACTTAGCCATTTTTGCAAAAGTTCACGAGAATCTATATCGGTATCAATTAAAATTCTAGTTGGAATTTTAATTTCACCATAATACTGTGTCAAAAACTGACTATAAAGATCATTTTTATCAGTAAATGCATCTATTATAAAATGCTTTTTATCGGTAAGCTTTCCATTTCTAAAAATCAAAACAGCTATACATGCTATATTTTCTAGCACTGCACAAGCAAAAACATCTTGATTTTTATAACTACACATTACAACCTTTTGACTATCGCCTAGTTTTTTAATCGCATTAATACGGTCACGTAGTTTTGCGGCATATTCAAAATCAAGCTTTTCGGCTGCTTCTTGCATTTTTTCTTGAAGCACATCAATCATATTTTCTCCGCCGCCATGTTTTATAAACGAAATTGCTGCGTTAACAGACTCGTTATAATGCTGAACGCTCATATTTGCGCGACATGGGGCATCACAAAGTCCTATATGAAAATTAAGGCATGGTTTTGAATATTTATCAAACGTACGATTACAATTAGGTAGCTTAAATATCTTTTGAACCTGCGATACAGTATCTTTTACTACTGCTGATGAATAATACGGGCCAATATATTCAGCATTTTCATCATCAATTTGCATCGATGTTGTAATTTTGCGCCACTTATCATTTGTGATTTTAATATAGTGATATCCTTTATCATCTTTAAGCAAAATATTGTATTTAGGTTGGTTTTGCTTAATAAGCGAGTTTTCAAGTATGAGCGCTTCAAACTCGCTATCACAAAGAACATATTCAAAATCATCCACAAGACCTACCATCTTACGAACCTTTTCGCTATGCTGATTGCCGGCGCCAAAATACTGTGTCACTCGATTTTTAAGCGATTTAGCTTTACCGATATAAATAATTGTTCCGCCTTTGTCTTTCATAATATATACACCAGGCGTTTGTGGCAAACGGTTGGCTTTTTGCTTTAATTCAGCAATTTTTATATTTTCGCTCATACTTTCACCACCTTAAAAAATTTCTATACCAAATATATTATACAAAAAAACTGCGCCGATAGCAATAACTATCGGCGCAATATTATTCTTTGCAAAAAATAATATAGGTTTAAATTTTAATCTTACGCATTTGCGTTAAGTTTTGAAACAAGAGCAGATTTCTTTCTTGCAGCATTATTCTTGTGAAGAATACCCTTACCTGCAGCCTGATCAATTTTTGAAACAGCAACCTTAACTGTCTCAGCAGCTTCTGGAGCCTTAGCATCAATAGCAGCATTTGCCTTTTTGATAGAAGTTCTAAGAGCAGAACGGAAAGCCTTATTTCTTTCAGCGTTAGCAGCACTTACGAGTACGCGCTTCTTAGCAGATTTAATGTTTGGCATCGTGACACCTCCTCATATTTACTCACAGTACACATTATATTATCACAATTGTTTTAAAAAATCAAGTATTTTTTTCAAATGTTAACAAACTTGAAAATGCAAGTCTTTTTTGTCGAAAAGAAAAAAATATTTTTAGTTTTTTAACGCTATTATGCGGCAATACTTTTTTTGTAAAACCGAGTAAAGGGGCGCCGAAAATGTATGGCAACAAGGTAGTAATTTGTGGGGTTGACACATCAAAATTACCCGTTATGAAAGAAAAGGACAAAGAACGCTTGTTAAAGGAAGTAAAAAACGGCAACAAAACAGCACGCGATGAACTTATAAACGGAAATTTGCGATTAGTTTTAAGTGTTGTTCAACGCTTTACAAACCGAGGAGAAAATCCCGATGATTTATTCCAAGTAGGCTGCATTGGTCTTATGAAATCTATTGACAATTTTGATGTTACCCAACAGGTAAGATTTTCCACATACGCAGTTCCAATGATTATCGGAGAAATTCGCCGCTATCTTAGAGATAACAATTCTATACGCGTTAGTCGTTCGATTAAAGATACCGCCTATCGCGCAATGCAGGTAAAAGAAGCATTGACAAACAAAAACCAAAAAGAACCGACCATTAGTGAGATAGCCAAAGAATTAGGTTTGCCCCGATCAGATGTTGTAATAGCGCTTGAAAGTATTGTTGATCCTGTATCACTTTATGAGCCTGTGTTTTCTGATGGTGGTGACACAATATACGTGCTCGACCAACTTGGCGATAGCAATGATGATAAAAACTGGCTTGATGAAATTTGTATTCGCGAGGCTATAAAAAACCTGACCGAGCGTGAAAAAAAGATTTTGAGTCTGCGCTTTATGCAGGGTAAAACCCAAATGGAAGTGTCAGAGGAAATCGGAATTTCACAAGCGCAGGTATCTCGCCTTGAAAAATACGCATTAAAAAAGATAAAGTCATAACCTAAAAAACCCCGACATTTGTCGGGGTTTTTATATAAAAGGGGTATTATTCGGTAATCTTGAAGATAGTAAATTACTACCGCCGAAAAACAGGATATCCTTATATTGACCCCTGCTTTATTCTATGCCGGATTACTGAATTGGTGACTTGCGAACAAAAAGAACACCCAAAGTATTAGCACCACAATGTGATGATACTGTACAGCCGGCACGAGTTAAAAACACTTCAGCAAAAATGCCTTTTGATTTAACCTGTTCAACCACAGCCTTTACTACTTCCTCATCGCAACCTGCGTGAGTAACAAACACGCGAGAGGTATCAATATCGTCTACGTTTTGTAGTCTTTCATCTACGTATTCTGCAAGCACACGGCCATAAACGCCACGGTATTTTTTACCTACACCCATGCTACCATCTTTAACTTCGATGCATGGTTTAAGTTTAAGTAAATTCGCACCCATCATAGCAAGAGCTGAACATCTACCACCCTTGTGCAAATATTCAAGGCTGTCAATAACAAACGATGCATCAACGCATGGTGCCAATTCGCCAAGTTTTTCAACAATTGCAGCAGCTTCCATACCACTTTTTGCCATTTCAGCAGCAGCTACTACCAAAAGTCCACTACCTGTTGAAAGATTTTTAGAGTCAACAACATAAACGTTTTCAAACTCTTCTGCAGCCATACATGTATTGTTATATGTAGAAGACATTGTAGAACTGATAGTGAAATGAATTACCGCATCGCAATCTTTTGTAAGGTCGGTGAAATAATCAATACACTCACCAACGTTTGAAGCTGTTGTTTTAGGCAACTCACCTGTTTTAGCATGATGCGCATAAATATCATCAGGAGTAATGTCTACTCCATCACGATAAACATCAGTGCCGAGTGTTATTCCTAATGGTATAATTTTTATACCATATCTTTCTTTAAGTTCTGCGCTTAAATCGCAGGTGCTATCACTTGATATAATTATTTTAGACATCTGTATATCCTCCAAAAATCAAATTGCATAATGTAATTATAGCATTATTTTAAGAACAATACAACACTAATTTATATTTAAACAAAACAATAACAAAATATAATATATCAAACAAATAAAAACACTCCAAAATCTAAGCTTTGAAGTGTTTTTTATTTCCTGATTTTTTATGATAACGGAACTATAAATGCGCCTTCACCATAAGCTAATTCAATTGTGAATTTTCCATTTTCATCAACGGGTACAATTTCAGGTGTTCCGCTATAATCTTCGCCACCATAAATTGCTACCGCGCCGCAATCCTTAAAAGTTGCGTTTATTGTATTCGCTTTTTCGGTATTTTCGCCGAAGTTTACAAACATATATGCTTCGCCATATTTTTCGCTATCAAAACGGCTTACAACTAAATCTTGTGAACCACCAGCTTCAACATAATGTTTTGCGTTTTCAAGATTTATTCTTTCGTAGTTGTTATCAAGTTCTATCGAAACCACACGATAGGTTTGTTCCTCAATACCTGATATACCAACCGATTGTTGCCAATCATAAGATAATACAACACTTGCAAAACTTTGAATTTCAGCATTTACATCTTTTACATAGTAATACAATTCACTTGGTGTTTTGTTATCTCTTTCAAGCATACATTCATTGTATTGTGGGTCCATGCCCTCTGGTACAGAATAGCAATAATACTGAATGTTATCAGCACCAAAAGCAATAGCAAGATAGTTTTGCAAACGTATATCTGCTTCGCTCATACTTTCATAAAACTCATTGCCTGTACTAGACTGCAAAATAAATGTTGTTTCGGCATTATATTTTTTCGCTGTTTGAGCAATTTGATTATAGTTGTTAAGTATATTTAAAGGAACCACATTATAATTTGAGAACAAATAACAGTCAACACAAATATATGGATTTTCAAACTTGCTCATTATGTCGTTGCCATAATGTTCAAGCATTTCAGGATAATCTACATAATCTCTACTTGTTATTGCTGTTTCTGGAATAAGATTTATCATATACTTTGTATTTGGATAAACCTTTTTAAAATCTTCAATGAGCGCTGTATCGGAAAGTTTGGTCATTGTTTCTTTGTTTGGCTCATCGTTTATATGTACACCTTTAATTATATCTTTATACTCGCCATAAAGGTCATAGGTGCTAAATGGAGCATTGTCAAAATATTCATCACCCTCATTATCGCGATTAAACCATGAAGCGCCATAAGCAATATAAACATCTATACCGACTTTTTTGCAAATCTCAAGTGCTTCCATTGTACGTTTAGAACCGATATAATACTGTGTTTCACTAGTGCGTGGTAATTCATCATGATTAGTAAAAGATAAAATATTAAATCCTGCATCTTTGTAAAGCTGAAAAGCCTCTTCACTCATTTCACGTGGAGCCCAAAGACCACAAATTTCAAATTCTTGACTTTCGTATTTATGCAAATTCTTTTCGGTATATTTTTTCTCACATCCCGAAAAAGCAAACATCATAATGCAAACCATTATTATCGCTATTATTCTTTTAAACATAGTTTTCACCTTTACTTTCTCAATTTAACGGTACTATAAACAAACCTTCACCATAATCAAGTTCAAGTGTAAGTTTTCCATCATCAGGCAATGTGATAATCTCCGGTGTGCCACTAAATCCATCGCCACCATAAACAGCAACGGCGCCACAATCTTTAAAGGATGCAACTACTTTATTAGTTTTTTCCTTTTCTGCAAAATTTACAAACATATAGCTTTCGCCATACTTTTCACTCGTATATCTACTAACTATCAAATCATGTGTAGCTTTAGCATCTTCAAAGTGTTTTGCTCCATGGAATTTATCCTTTTCTAAATTTTCATCATACTCTAGCGAAGCCACGCGGCCCGAAAATTCTTCAGTACCTGAATAACCGATTGATTTATCCCAATCGTATGCAAGCATAGCGCTTGCCATAGATTGTATTTCGCGATTTATTTCTTGTACATAATAATACAAATAACTTGGTGTTTCGTTATCTGGCATTAGCATACAGCAATTATAATCTCTGTCCACAGGTTTAGAATAACAGTAATACTGTATGTTATGTGCGCCAAATGCCAAAGCTGAATAAACCTGCCAACGCATATCACCCTCGGATAACTCATCATAAAACTCTACTCCGGTGGTGGCCTGCATAATAAATGTTTTTTTAGCGCCTGTTTCTTTCGCTGCCTTTGCTACGATATCATAACCCGTAGCAACTGATTTTTCAGCATCTACTGCTATATTGTGGAATGGATACAAATCAATTGAAATATAAGGAATTTTTAACTTGCTTACTATTCTTTCCTTGTAATCCTCAAACAAATCATTATAGCCATTGTAGCCATAGTGTATACCACCCGCTGTTATTCCAACGATATTAACCATATACTTCGCATTAGGATAAACTTTTTCAAAATCCCCTATTATTGTTTCGTTTGCAATATCAGCAATGTCATCTTTGTCTGGTTCATCTTTAATGTGAACACCTTTTATAATATCTTTGTATTCTTCGTAATAATCGTGTTTACTAAAAGGTGTACTACCAAAATAATCTTCACCCTCGATATCACGCACAAACCAAGAATTACCATAAGATATATAAGCATCAAGTCCTACTTTTTTGCAAAGTTCCAACGCTTCTTTTGTGCGTTTTGAGCCCAAATAATATTGATTTTCACTTGTTCTTGGAAGCTCATCATGATTGGTAAAAGATACTATATTAAAACCTGCATCTTTATATTGTTGAAACGCCTCTTCGGTCATCTCATTAGGAGCCCAAAGTCCACAAATTTCAAATTCTTGATGTTCATATTTAGGCAAACTCTCTTGCGTATATGCTTTTTTAATGCCATCGCAACCAATAAACGCTAAAGGCATAGCACACGCAATTATGAGCGCTAATACTTTTTTAAGCATAAAAATTTCCGCCTTTAATTTTTAAAAATTTTAAGCCATAGGAACAACAAATACGCCTTCACCATATTTAAGTTCTATTGATAACTTACCTTCCTCATCAAGTTCTACAATCTTTGGTGTTCCGGTATAACCTTCGCCACCATAAATTGCAACTGCACCGCAATCCTTAAAGGTAGCGATTGCTTTGTTTGGTATTTCGCTTTCTCTTGCAAAATTTAAAAACATATAAGCCTCACCATATTTTTCGCTTGTGAAACGGCTAGCAACAATGTCGTGTGTACCAGAAATAGAAACGTAATGTTTAGGGTCATTAAATGTTTTGTCCTCAAACAAATTGTTGTATCTAAGATAATTGATACGGAAGCTTTGCTCATCGGTACCAACAATTGATATGGTGTCATCCCAATCATACGCTAAAACAGCATCCGAAAAACTTTGAACTTCAGCGTTTATTTCTTTAACGTAGTCGTAAAGCACACTTGGTGTACCATCTTCATTTAAAATACAATAATTATATCCTATACCTTTTGGAAGAGAATAACAATAATACTGGAGATGATCTGCACCAAAGGCAATTGCCAAATAAGCTTGCCAACGCATATCACCTTCGCTAAGTGTGTCCTTAAACTCTTTGCCTGTGCTTGATTGCAAAATCATTGCTGTTTTTGCATTGCGCTCTTTGGCTATATTTGCAAGTTTGTAATAATTTTCAAGTATATGCTCATCTTTGTTGTTCCAGAATGGATAACAATCCACCGAAATATAAGGAACATCAAACTGACTCATTACACCTGTGCTATAATGATCCAACAAATCATCATATGTAACATAGCCTCTACCATTCGGCCAAGTTATATCGCTTAAATTAACTATATAACTCGCATTCGGATAAACCTTTTTAAAATCTTCTACAAGGGTTTTGTTAGATATTTCTTCCATTGTTTCTTTATTTGGTTCATCAACAATATGGACGCCGGTGATTATATCTTTATATTCGCCGTAAAGATCATATTTACTAAAAGGTGTTTCGCCGTTATAGTCCTCACCTTCACATTGTTCGGCTTTCCAATCATTATAATTCAAAATTGCATTAAGACCTACTTTTTTGCAATTTTCAAGCGCTGTCATTGTGCGCTTAGAACCGAGATAAAACTGTTCTTCGCTAGTATTGCCTAACGAATGATTTATCATAGCAAGAGTATTAAAACCCGCATCTTTATAAACATTTAGCCCCTCTTCGCTTATATCGTAAGGCGCCCAAAAGCCTGAAATTTCGAATTCTTGAGACTCGTATTTAGGTAATTTATCCAAAGAATATTTGCTGCATCCTACAGCTGGTAAAACCATAATAGCTACTATTAATAATAAAAAAACTTTTTTTAACATTTTTCTTTCCTTTAATCATAGGCTGACGAAAATCCGCCAGCCTATATAATAATTGAGGTTATGATAAAACGGTTACAAATACACCTTCGCCATATTCAAGTTCTATTTCCAACTTTCCATCTTCGCCAACTTGTACTATTTCAGGTGTACCTTCAAATCCTACGCCACCGTAAATTGCAACTGATTTACAATCTTTAAATGTTGCTGTAACAGTGTTTTTATCATTGCGATCTGCCCAGTTTAAGAACATATAAGCATCACCGTATTTTTCACTGGTAAAATGACTTATAACAGTATCATGTGTGCTTTCTGTACTTACATAATTTTTAGCATCTTCAAACTCAATAGGATTCATGTCATCATCATACTGCATATCTACAACTCTGTAAGTTGATGCTTCAATACCTGCTACTGCGGTTGTTTTTTGCCAATCGTAAGATAATATAGCACTTGCAAACGATTGTATCTCTTTATGTATTTTTTGCAAACTGTAATAAACATCGCTTGGTGTATCATCGCGATTTAAAATACAGTTATCATACATGTATACTGGGTTGCCCTCTTCATCAAATGATTTTGGAACTGAATAGCAATAATACTGTAAAGTATCTGCGCCAAACAAAAGTGCATTATATACTTCCCAACGAAGATCACTTTCGCTAAGCTGCATTTCAAATTCCTTTTTGCCCTCATCGGCGCCACCAACACTAGACTGTAAAATATAACCTGGTTTTACGCCATATTTTTTAGCTGAATCGGCTATGTAACGATAATTTCTAAGCAATGTCAAATCATCGGTAGTCATATCTTGATGGAACGGATATACATCAACAGAAGCAAAAGATTCATCACCAAATGGCTCCATAAACTTTTCTTCATAAAGTGCCATCATATCCTCATATTTTTCAAAACCACGACTTAAAACCGCAGTGATAGGAATCAAATTAACAATGTATTTGGTATTAGGATATACCTTTTTAAAGTCATCTATCAAAGTTTTATTTCCGTACAACTCAAAATGATTAGTGCCGGTACCATCAGCGCGTTTTAAATAAGGTTCATCACAAATGTGTATACCTGTGATTATATCTTTATATTCGCCATAAACATCGTGTTTACTAAATGGTGTCTCACCGTAGTATTCTTTTCCATCTTCTTCGCAACTTTCGGCCATCCAATCGTTGTAGTTAAGTATAGCATTAAGTCCAACTTTTTTACAAATCTCAAGCGCCTTCATAGTGCGATCAGAGCCTAAATAAAACTGTTCTTCACTGGTTCTGCCCAACGAGTGATTTATCATAGCAAGGGTAGTAAAACCTACATTTTTATATTGCGTAAAACTCTCCTCTGTTATTTCATAAGGAGCCCAAAATCCCGAAATTTCAAATTGTTTTTCGGCATATTCTGGCAACTTTGAACCACTGTCGCAACCGATGAGGCCAATAGCCATAACAAGAACTAAGGATACCGCTAAAATTCTTTTTAACATAAAATTCTCTCCTTAATCTAATGAATATTTTTTCTCATATTCACTATATTCTTCAACAAAATTACCTACCGCTGCTGTCTTTACCTTACGTAAATACTTATGAGTGTCAAGTTTTGGTGAATCTTGCTGAATTGTATATACAGCAATATTTGAACAGTGGTCAGAAACACGTTCGATATTCGTAAGCAAATCTGAAAATACAAATCCCATCTGAACTGTGCATTCGCCTTTTTGCAATCGCTCAATATGACGTGATTTGAGTTGATCTTTAAGTTTGTCAATAACCTGTTCGATAGGTTCAACGTGTGAAGCCATATCAAAGTCATCGTTAATATAAGAATTAATTGTTATATCAACAATTTCTCTGAGCGCCTCAATCATAACGCCAAGTTCTTTTTTAGCTTCGTTAGAAAAAATAATTTCTTTTTCTTTGATTTCTAACGCTGTACCACAAAGATTAAGCGCATGGTCGCTTATTCTTTCAAGGTCACTTAACGAATGTAGCATACGCGATACAGAATGAGAATCTTCTTCCGAAAGATTGTTACTGCTAAGGCGAACGAGATATGTTCCTAACTTGTCCTCATACTTATCAGTAAGTGTTTCTGTTTCGCGCACAAGCAAAGCTTTCTGCTCATCATAATTCCAAATAAGTTCAAGTGACTGCATAATAGCTTCACGAGTGTGCTCGGCCATTTCGTTAGATATTCTACGACATTCACTTATAGCGAGAGGCGTGTTGTTAAATATACGCTCGTCCAAGAAAGCTGTGTGTTGCTTTTCTTCGCCATCAGGAACGATTTTTGTGCAGAACTTGATGATTGTTTTCTTAATTGGGAAAAGAACTATTGTGGTAACAAGATTAAATAATGTGTGAACGATCGCAACGCCTACAACATCTATTTCTGCTTTTAAAATAGTCACGTTCATCATTTGCATAGCATACATAATTACCATACACAACGTAGAGCCAAACACATTTACAAAGAAATGCATCATAACAACTCGTTTTGCATTTTTATTAGTACCAACACTTGAAATAAGCGCTGTAACACAAGTACCGATATTTGCGCCCAATACTAAAGGAATTGCCATTTGCCAAGTGATGCCGCCCGAAAGTGCTAACGCTTGAACAATACCAATTGTCGCAGCCGATGATTGAATAATTCCGGTAAATATAGTCGATACCAAAAGCGCAATAATAGGACTTTCAAGACTTGCAAGAAAACTGTCAAATCCTGGTATGGTGCGAACCGATTTCATAGAATCACTCATAAGATCCATACCAAACATTAAAACAGCAAAACCTATAAATATAATTCCGAGATTATGCTTCTTTTCGCTTTTTGATATCATTCGCAACACTATACCAATAAAAGCAAGCATTGGAGCAAATGTCATAGGTTGCAACAATGTCATAAAGAAACTATCATCACTTATGCCGGCAAGGCTCAAAATCCAAGCAGTAAGAGTTGTACCTACGTTTGAACCCATTATCATTCCAAACGTATTACCAAACTCTACTATACCTGAGTTTACAAGACCTACAAGCATTACTGTCATAGCCGAGGAAGACTGTATCGCAACAGTAATACCCGCACCTAAAAAGAATCCCAAAAAATCGTTAGAGGTTACTTTTTTCATTGTGCGTTCGAGGCCGCCACCAGCCATTTGTTCAAGGCCTGATGACATTGTGCTCATACCATAAAGGAAAAACGCAAGACCACCGACTAGCATCGCAAACATTGTTAAAATTTGTGTTGCCATATTATCCCCCAAAATTAAAATTTGATTTTCTCCGCAATATATGATTTAAGTTCTGCGATTGGAATACGTACCTGTTCCATGCTGTCGCGTTCGCGAACAGTTACGCAACCATCTTCTTCACTTTCAAAATCGTAAGTAATACAGAATGGTGTACCGATTTCATCTTCACGGCGATAACGCTTACCAATTGAACCAGCATCATCGAAATCAACCATAAATTCTTTAGCAAGGTCGTTTTTAATTTCCATTGCTTTGTCAGAAAGCTTTTTAGAAAGAGGAAGAACAGCTGCTTTAAATGGAGCAAGAGCTGGATGTAAGCGAAGCACTACGCGTTTATCGCCCTTGTCATCAACTTCCTCATCATAAGCATTACAAAGGAAAGCAAGTGTTACACGGTCAGCACCAAGAGATGGCTCAATAACATAAGGAACATATTTTTCATTTGTTTCTGGATCAAAATATTCCATAGGTTCGCCTGAATGCTCTGCGTGTTGAGAAAGGTCATAATCAGTACGGTCAGCAACACCCCAAAGTTCACCCCAACCGAATGGGAATAAAAATTCAAAGTCCGTTGTTGCCTTAGAATAGAAACAAAGTTCATCCTTGTCGTGATCACGAAGACGAAGTGACTTTTCATCCATACCCAAGTTTACAAGCCAATCGCGGCAGAAACTACGCCAGTAATCAAACCACTCAAGATCTGTGCCAGGTTTGCAGAAGAACTCAAGTTCCATTTGTTCGAATTCACGAATACGGAATATAAAGTTACCTGGTGTGATTTCGTTACGGAAAGATTTACCGATCTGACCTACACCAAATGGCAACTTACGGCGTGTTGTACGCTGAATGTTTTTAAAGTTTACAAAAATACCTTGCGCTGTTTCAGGACGAAGGTAAAGAGTTGAAGAGCTGTCCTCGGTAACACCTTGGAAAGTCTTAAACATAAGGTTAAATTTGCGAATGTCAGTAAAGTCGTGTGAACCACAATCAGGACAAGCGATACCTTTTTCTTTTATGTATGCCATCATATCAGCATCACTCATAGCAGCAGGATTATCATCAAGACCATTTTCTGCCACATAATCTTCAATAAGTTTGTCAGCTCTATGACGTGTTTTACATTGGCGGCAATCCATAAGTGGATCAGAAAAGCCACCTAAATGGCCTGAGGCTACCCATGTTTCAGGATTCATAATAATAGCGCTGTCAAGACCAACGTTGTATGGGTTTTCCTGTACAAATTTTTTCCACCATGCACGTTTTATATTATTTTTTAGTTCAACACCGAGTGGGCCGTAGTCCCAAGCATTTGCAAGACCACCATATATTTCACTACCCGGATATACAAACCCTCTACCCTTGGCGAGGTTAACTATTGTTTCCATTGTTTTTTGCGAATTATCCATTTTTTTACATCCTTTCGGGAAACTATATTTTTACAAATATAATAGTAATAAAATTATTACCAAAAGTCAACAATTTTATAAACTTTATCTTCTTGACATATTTATATATATGTTATATAATTTTATAGCAATATTTAAAACTTTTAATCTGGGAGATACAGTTATGGCAGAAACAAACTTTTTGACTTATAAAGGGAAACCACTCGTTAGAAAAGATAACGAAATTTACTATGGTGATATGAGTGAAAAATATGTAGTAAAATTTCAAATTCTTTCTTCAAAAAAAGATGGAAAACTTGACATTGCCGATAAAGTGTCGGTTCAACTACTCGACAGCAACACTGATAAATCTATGAAAGACCGCATTAAAAAAGATAGCACAAAAGACAATTTATTCGCGGCTCTTGATCTTGGATTTACTTGGCTTGAACGCGCTTTGAAAGATTAACAAATTATGTACCCAAGTTACTTTTGGTAACTTGGGTATTGTTGCTTTTAAAAAAGTTCATTTTTTAAGTAAATTCCCCTTTTCAAAATAGGAAATATATGTTATTATATATATTAATACAATTTTAACAA
Organism: Acutalibacteraceae bacterium; assembly: GCA_045646305.1. Classification (GTDB taxonomy): domain Bacteria; phylum Bacillota; class Clostridia; order Oscillospirales; family Acutalibacteraceae; genus UBA737. Next base: position 5,578 of record JAZRKK010000059.1, on the reverse strand, counting down.
TTTACTTGTTACATTTTGTTGAAATCTGTAAGGAGGATAAAATTATGAAAAAGAAAATCAGCAAACTTCCATTCAAAGGCACTGCCGAACAGGAAGCACAACTCAAAGCAGTTATTGCTGAAAACTGCCACGACAAGAGTAATGTTATGGTAGTTATGCAAAAAGCTCAGGACATCTATGGCTATTTGCCAATCGAGGTTCAAGAAATGATTGCCGAAGGCATGGGCGTATCACTTGAAAAAGTGTATGGCGTTGCTACCTTCTATGCGCAGTTCTCTCTTTCACCTAAGGGTAAATACAACATTTCTGTTTGTCTTGGTACAGCTTGCTACGTTGTTGGTTCAGGAGATATCTTTGACAAACTTAGCGAAAAGCTAGGCATTGGAGCTGACGAATGCACAGAAGATGGTAAATTCTCACTTACCGCTTGTCGTTGTATCGGCGCTTGTGGTTTGGCTCCTGTTCTTACCGTTAACGAAGATGTTTTCGGTCGTCTTACTGTTGATGATGTAGACGATATTCTTGCTAAATACGCTGACTAAAGGATAGATACTTATGAAAATAAGTCAAATGCAGGAACTTCTTGAAGCAAGGGTTTTATGTTGCGAAGAAAATATCGGCAAACACGTATACTCTGCGTGTGGCTGTGATCTTATGAGTGATGTTTTAGCCTTTGTAAAAGATCAAGCTGTTCTTCTTACAGGACTTGTAAATCCTCAGGTTATTCGTACAGCCGAAATGATGGATATGATTTGTGTTGTTTTTGTTCGTTCTAAAGTTCCTACACAAGAAATGATTGACTTGGCACGTGAAAGTGGCATTGTGTTAATGGTTTCTGACAAAAGATTATACGAGGCTTGCGGTTTACTTTACTCGAACGGTCTTGTAGGAAACAAGGTAAAATAATGAGCGAAGCACTTACTTTCCATTTTGAAGTAGATGGAAACGACTTTACTTCTGCCGGTCAGGCATCAATACAAATCAAAAAAAATCTAAGACGTTTAGGGCTTGACCCCGAAACTATTAGACGCGTATCAATCGCTATGTACGAAGGCGAAATAAATATGGTTATTCACGCAGGTGGTGGATATGCCGATGTTAATGTGTATGAAAACTATATTGAAATAATCCTGAAGGATAAAGGTCCCGGAATTAAAAATATCGAACAGGCCATGCAGGAAGGTTTTTCTACCGCTCCAGACCAAATTCGCTCACTCGGATTTGGCGCAGGTATGGGACTTCCTAATATGAAGCGCTACACCGATGATATGAAAATAGAGTCGGAAGTAGATATGGGCACCACTGTTACTATGCGCGTAAACATTTAATAGCGAAAGGTTGGCGAAAACTTTGCAAACTTATGAACATTCGGTTTTGCTTGACACAAGTAAATGTACCGGCTGTACCACCTGTTTGCGACACTGCCCTACCGAAGCTATTCGCATAAAGGACGGTCATGCTGTTATAAACAGCGACAGGTGTATCGATTGTGGCGAGTGTATTCGCGTTTGTCCACATAAAGCCAAAAAAGCTGTATGTAGCAAACTTGAAAGTATGGACCGCTTTAAGTGGAAAATTGCTCTCCCCGCGCCTACTTTGTACGGCCAGTTTGACAATCTTGATGATATTGACTTTGTGCTTGCTGGACTTCTAAGTATTGGATTTGATGATGTTTTTGAAGTTTCTAAAGCAGCAGAACTAGTATCTGCTTATACACGTCTTTATCTTAAAACAGATGGAATAAAAAAGCCTGCCATCAGTTCGGCGTGTCCAGTGGTAATGCGACTGATAGCACTTAGATATCCATCACTTAACGATAACATTATTCACATGCTTCCTCCAATGGAGGTTGCCGCTCGTCTTGCACGTGAAAAGGCACTTAAAAATCATCCTGAACTAAAGCCCGAAGATATAGGCGTATGCTTTATATCTCCTTGTCCTGCAAAAGCAAGTTATGTAAAAAACGGCTTTGCTGGATACAAAAGTCAGGTTGATGAGGTTGTCTCTATCAGCGATATTTATTTCTTACTTATAAATGCTATGAAAAGAGAAACTCCTATCGAAACACTTTCTGAATCAGGTATGATTGGTATCGGTTGGGCTCGTTCCGGCGGAGAAGCAACAGCGATTTTTAACGAAAATTACTTAGCGGCTGACGGCATTGAAAATGTCAATCGTGTTCTTGATCAAATTGAAAACGGTTATATTCCACAGCTTGAGTTTGTTGAGTTAAATGCTTGTACTGGTGGCTGTGTTGGCGGTGTGCTAACTATGCAAAATCCTTTTATCGCAAAGGCTCGACTTCAAACACTACGTAGGTATTTACCCGTTTCACAAAACTTTTTAAATAATGAACAATCAAAATACATTCCCGATTACTACCTCTTTAATGAATTGCCTGAATATCAACCTATCTCAAGACTAAGTGATAGTATGGCTGAATCCATGCGTATGATGTCAGATATTCAAAAAGTTCGCAAAACATTGCCAGGCATTGACTGTGGCTCTTGTGGAGCACCTACTTGCCGCGCGTTTGCAGAAGATGTCGTAAAAGGAAACGCACGTATAGAAGATTGTCTTATTAACTTACATAAAAAAGGATGATTTAAATGACAGTACAAGAATTTGCTACTTACGCTCAATTTAACATCCTTACTATGCCCGAACCCGATCGCAAAATAGATGGTGTATACATTGGTGATTTGCTTAGTTGGGTTATGGGTAAAGCTCAAGCTGATAATGTTTGGATAACTATTATGTCTAACATAAATGTTATTGCTGTGGCTTCGCTTTCTGATGTAGCTTGTGTTCTTTTGGCAGAAGATGTAACACTTGATTCTGATGTGCTAAACACTGCAAACGAAAAAGGTGTAAACATTCTATCAACTTCACTCGCAACATACGAAGCGGCTATAAAAGTTTCAGGTATGATATAATGAATAGGTACTACTACGACCTTCATATTCATTCTTGCCTGTCCCCTTGCGGTGATGATGACAATACCCCAAACAATATTGCGGGTATGGCATCGCTTTGTGGGCTTAATATTGTAGCACTTACCGATCATAATACCACCGCTAATTGTCCTGCCTTTTTTGAAGCAGCAAAGCGTTATGGTATTATTGCGGTAGCAGGTATGGAACTTACAACAAGCGAAGATATTCATGTTGTATGTTTATTTGAAACACTTGATGGTGCTATGGCTTTTGGAGAAAGAATAAAAGGTTTAAGAATACCTGTCAAAAACCGCCCTGATATTTTTGGTGCGCAAAAAATTCTTGATGGGCTCGATAATGTGATTGGCGAGGAAGAAAACCTACTTATAAATGCAACCCTTGTTTCTATAAACGAGGTTCCAGATTTAGTAAGTGAATTCGGTGGCATTTGCTATCCTGCCCACATCGACAGACAATCTAACGGAATTATATCAATACTCGGTACTTTTCCTAGCAGTCCACATTTTAACTGTGTGGAACTACATGATGGAGAAAAGATAGATGAGTATGTTCAAAAATTCAATTTACATGATAAAACAGTCATCGTAAGTTCGGATGCGCATACACTTACCGATATGCGAGATAAACAAAACTATTTCGAGTTAGATGATGAACCATATAGCAGTAATTTTGTAAGACAACAACTGTTTAAAGCTTTGAGGGGATAAAATGAAAGAATTATCACTTAATATTCTCGATATTACCGAAAACTCGGTAAAAGCTGGAGCAACACTTACTGAAATAAGTATTGTTGAAACCTTTGAAACTTTAACCCTTACAATAAAAGATGATGGATGTGGTATGAGTGATGAAGTTTTAAAAACAGTTGAAAATCCGTTTTATACCACTCGCACCACACGAAAGGTTGGTCTTGGCATTCCACTACTTAAAATGGCTGCCGAAATGACAGGTGGTAAACTACAAATAGTTTCAAATACATCAAAATCCGATCACGGTACTACCGTGACAGCTACATTTTTTAAAAATCATTTGGACTTTACACCACTTGGAGATATAAAAGAAACTATCATAACCTTAATTCAAGGTCATCCAAATACTGATTTTCTTTTTACTCACCAATTGGAGGAAAACGAAGTAAAACTTGACACCCGTGAACTTCGTATAGCATTAGAGGGTGTTCCGCTCGATACCTATGAAGTTATCTTGTGGATTAAAGAGTATCTTAATGAACAGTATCAACTGTTGTTTCATAAATAAGATAAATAAATTGGATATTTTTCAAGAAAGGAAGATATTAAAATGAAATCTTTGGCTGAACTTCAAGCAATCAAAGACAAAATGAAAGACAAGGTTGTAATTCGTGAGGGCGCCCTCACCACACGTGTTGTTGTTGGTATGGCTACTTGCGGTATTGCAGCAGGCGCACGTCCAGTTCTTGGCGCTTTTGTTGAAGCAGTAAACGAAGGTGGTCTTGCACAAAACGTTACCGTTTCACAAACTGGTTGCGTAGGTCTTTGCCAGTATGAACCTATCGTTGAGGTTTACGAAGCAGGTAAAGACAAGGTTACCTATGTAAAAATGACTGCTGACAAAGCAAAAGAAGTAGTAGAAAAGCATCTTAAAGGCGGCAAGGTTGTAACAGAATACACCGTTGCTAACTGTGAATAATTTGGAGGTAAAGTTATGATTCGTGCACATGTACTTATTTGTGGCGGTACAGGCTGTACCTCGTCAGGTAGTAAATCAATTCAGGAAGCATTTGAAAAGAACATTGCAGATTTAGGTCTTAGTGAAGAAGTAAAACTCGTTCAGACTGGTTGTTTTGGTCTTTGCGCATTGGGTCCTGTTGTTATCGTTTATCCTGACGGTACTTTTTACAGCCGTGTTACCACAGATGACGTAAAAGAAATCGTTGAAGAACATCTTCTTAAAGGTCGTCCTGTTGAGCGCTTGATTTATAGCGACACAGGTGAAGAAAATGTAGATGTAACAAGTGTATCACTTAATGATACAACATTCTACAAATCGCAGAACCGTGTTGTTCTTCGTAACTGCGGTGTTATTGATCCAGAAAGCATTGAAGAATATATCGCTATGGATGGTTACGCAGCTCTTGGTAAGGTTCTTACCGAAATGAAACCAGAAGATGTTATCCAAACAGTTATGGATTCAGGTCTTCGCGGTCGTGGTGGCGGTGGCTTCCCAACCGGTCTTAAATGGAAATTCTGTGCTCCTAATAAGGCAGCTCAAAAATATGTAGTATGTAACGCAGATGAAGGCGACCCAGGCGCATTCATGGACCGTTCGGTTCTTGAAGGTGACCCACACTGTATTATCGAAGCTATGGCTATCGCAGGTTATGCAGTAGGTGCTACAAAGGGTTATGTTTACGTTCGTGCTGAATACCCAATCGCTGTTGCTCGTTTACAACACGCTATTGATCAAGCTAACGAATATGGTCTTCTTGGTAAAGACATCTTTGGTTCAGGTTTTGACTTTGATCTTCAAATTCGTCTTGGCGCTGGTGCATTCGTTTGCGGTGAAGAAACAGCTCTTATGACATCTATCGAAGGTAATCGTGGCGAACCTCGTCCACGTCCTCCATTCCCTGCTGTTAAGGG
>JAZRKK010000058.1:0-12637 GCA_045646305.1 Acutalibacteraceae bacterium | reverse complement strand
GGAGAGAGTCACCATTCATAAGGCCAACGGGCTTCATAATGCCATCAACCATCTTAACAAGTTTCTCTGCGCCAACAGAAGCAGTAGTAGCAGCGTCATCAGTAGCATTAGCCCAATCAGCGGGAACGTCAATCTTAACATATGCGGTAGCACCTGCGTCGATTGCCTTTTCGTTCATTTCAACGATTTCTTTACCCTTCTTCATGAACTTCTGTGCTTTTTCTTTCATATAGCCGATTGCTTCTTCACGTGGAAGAACGTTAGAAAGAGCGAAGAATGCAGACTGAAGAACAGTGTTTGTACGTTTGCCAAGACCAATCTCAGCAGCCATATCAATAGCGTTTACAGTATAAAGCTGAATGTTGTTGTTAGCGATATAACGCTTAGCATCAGCAGGCATATGCTCGTTAAGTTCTTCAGGAGTCCACTGGCAGTTAATAAGATATACACCGCCTGGTTTAACGTCATTAACCATCTTGTAACCCTTGATTACGTATGATGGGTTGTGACAAGCAACGAAGTCAGCCTTGTTGATGTAGTATGGGCTCTTGATTGGCTTGTCGCCGAAACGGAGGTGAGAAATTGTAATACCGCCGGTCTTCTTAGAGTCATACTGGAAGTAAGCCTGAACATATTTATCAGTGTGGTCACCGATAATCTTGATAGAGTCTTTGTTAGCACCAACAGTACCGTCACCACCAAGACCCCAGAATTTACATTCGATAGTGCCTTCGGCAGCAGTGTTTGGAGCTTCTTCTTCAACGAGTGAAAGATTGGTAACGTCATCTACGATACCGATTGTGAAGTTGTGACGTGGAGCATCACTTGCAAGTTCCTTATATACAGCAAATACGCTTGAAGGAGGAGTATCCTTTGAACCAAGACCATAACGACCACCGATAACGGTATCAATCTTGCGACCTGTTTGTGCGAGAGCACTAACAACATCCATGTAAAGTGGTTCGCCAAGTGAACCAGGTTCTTTAGTTCTATCAAGAACAGCAAGTTTCTTACATGTTGCTGGGATAGCTTCAACAAACTTGTCAGCAGCAAAAGGACGATAAAGTCTTACTTTAATAAGACCAACCTTTTCGCCAGCAGCTGTCATATAGTCAATAACTACTTCATCTACATCACAGAATGTACCCATAGCGATAATTACACGCTCAGCATCAGGTGCACCATAGTAGTTAAAGAGTTTATAGTCAGTGCCAAGTTTAGCATTAACTTTGTCCATGTATTCTTCAACAATTGCAGGAAGAGCATCATAGTACTTGTTGCAAGCTTCTCTGTTCTGGAAGAAGATATCATCGTTCTGGTGTGAACCACGCATTACAGGACGCTCTGGGTTAAGAGCACGCTTACGGAATGCATCAACTGCATCCATATCGCACATTTCTTTAAGATCTTCATAATCCCAGATTTCAATCTTCTGAAGTTCGTGTGAAGTACGGAAACCATCGAAGAAGTTGATGAAAGGTACACGACCCTTGATAGCTGCCAAGTGAGCAACTGCACCGAGGTCCATAACTTCCTGAGTATTTGATTCAGCAAGCATAGCAAAACCTGTCTGACGACATGCATAAACGTCAGAGTGGTCGCCAAAGATGTTAAGAGCGTGGCTAGCTACACAACGAGCTGATACGTGGAAAACTGAAGGCAATAATTCGCCTGCGATTTTGTACATATTTGGGATCATCAAAAGAAGACCCTGAGAAGCGGTAAATGTTGTGGTAAGAGCACCAGCTGCGAGTGAGCCGTGAACTGTACCTGCAGCGCCTGCTTCTGACTGCATTTCAACAACGTTAACCTTTGTTCCAAAAATGTTTTTGAGGCCCTGTGCTGACCATTGGTCAACATAGTCTGCCATTGGGCTGGATGGTGTAATAGGATAGATACCTGCTACTTCGGTAAACGCATAAGACACGTGAGCCGCAGCGTTGTTACCATCCATGGTTTTAAACTTTCTTGCCATGTTTAAATTCCTCCAAAAATTTTATTTAAGAGGCTGCGCAAAATAAACAGTCTCATACAGATACATAATAACACCTTTACTTTAAAATGTAAATAAAAAAATTAGCTTTTTATAAAAAAATTGACAATTTTTTAATCGTTTTGTAAATTTTACTCAATTTTTTAAAAAACATAATAAAAACCCGTGTGTTTTCGCATCACACGGGTTTATTTTATTATCTATCTTCTCTAAAATAATTAAGTCCTAAACTTGCTGGTGGTTGATGTTCACGTTTTTTACGCATACTTGTAATAATAAGTACTATTATGGTAACTATGTACGGTAACATCTTGAAAAGTTCTTGTGTTTCGGTTCCAAGACCTTGGATATAGTTGTTAGCATTACAAAGTGCACCAAAGACAAAAGAACCTACTATTGCCATAGATGGTTTCCAAAGCGCAAAAATAACAAGAGCAATTGCCATCCAACCTCTGTCACCAAAAGCGTTATTTGACCAAACGCCACTAGCATAAGCCATAACATATTGTAATCCGCCAAGGCCAGCTATCGCACTACCTATGCAGGTAGAAACGTATCTATACTTAGTAACATTTATACCCGCAGCATCAGCAGTTGCTGGATTTTCACCAACCGAACGCAAATTAAGTCCAACGCGTGTGCGATTTAACACTATTGATGTTACTACTGCAATTAAAACAGCTGTATATGTTAAAAAGTCATGTGAAAACAACAATTCACCAAGCCAACCTAAATCATCAGCAAATGGCAATTTTGCCGAGAAAAATGAACTTGTTTTTGTAAGTGCTATTGATGGAAGTTCACTTTTTGTGATATTGATAAGCGAAGCGCCTAAAAAGTTACCAAGACCGATACCTAAAGTTGTAAGTGCCAAACCAGTTACATTTTGGTTAGCATGAAGTGTTACTGTTAGGAAACTATAAATAAGTCCCATAAGTGTAGCGCCTAATATCGCACAGAAAAGCGGTATCAAGACAGCAACAAGCGGGTTCATATTTGCTATGTCATTTCCACACGAATTTTCATAAAGAAAAGAACCAACAACGCCGCTTATAGCACCAACATACATAATACCTGGAATACCTAAATTAAGATGTCCTGACTTTTCTGTAACAATTTCACCAGTAGAACCATAAAGAAGTGGCACACCAAGGAGTATCGCACGACAAATAAATTGAATAATCATACGTGTGCCTCCTTTTTACTGTGCTTAAATTTTATTGAATAATTAATAAAGAATTCGCAACCTACAAGCATTAAGATTACAAGACCTACCATAATCTCAGAGAATGATGAATTAAGCAATGCTGTATCAGCAACCTTAGCAACACCTATTCTAAGGAAAACAACAAGTGCTGTCATCACAACCATTATAAATGGATTAAATTGACCAAGCCATGACATAAGAATAGCGGTAAATCCTTGACCACCAACGCTGTTAACATTGATGCTATGGTCTGTACCTGCTACAAGCAACATACCTGTCACACCACATAAAGCACCCGATATAACCATAGTGCGAATGATAACTTTCTTAACATTTATGCCTATGTATCTAGCAGTATTTTGGCTTTCGCCTACAACGGAAATTTCATAACCCTGTTTACTATACTTTAGATAAATGTACATAAGCACTGTTATTAAAGCAACAATCATAATATTAACGAAATAATTGTTATTACCAACAGTTGGCAAATTACCATATTCCACGGGATTGATAACATTTGAACCGCCGCCCTTGATATAAACATAATATGCAATAATTTGAGTTGCAATATAGTTCATCATAAGGGTAAACAAAGTTTCGTTTGTATTAAACCAAGCTTTAAATATAGCCGGAATAACACCCCATATCGCACCAGAAATAATACTTGTAATAAAAATAACAACCATCAATACAGGATATGGTAACTTAGGACCTAATTCTATCATACAAATTATGGAAGCAAGTCCACCGATAAGTGCTTGTCCTTCAGCGCCACAATTCCAAAATTTCATTTTAAATGCAGGAGTTAGAGCTAATGCCAAGCTTAACAAAATAGCGATTTCTTGCAAATATTTCCACAGCATTGTAGTACGACCTTCAAAAAGTCTACCAAAAACACCAGAAAACATAATTTGATAAGTTTCGCCAAAACTTCTTTCACTAACCATCATAGAAAGAAAGCCTACTATTAAAAAAGCAACTATAATGGTAGCAACACGAACAAGCCATGCCTTCCACCAAGGCAAATCATCACGTTTAACAACGTGAAAAAGCGGTTCGCGATGTGTCTTTACTGCCTTATTAGTCATTTTGACTTTCCTCCTGTTTTGATTTTGTCATAAGAAGACCTATTTCTTCCTTGGAAGTATTTCTACCATCAACGGTACCGGTTATACGTCCTGAACCAATGACCATAATTCTATCGCACAATTCGACAAGAACGTCAAGGTCCTCACCAACAAAAATTACCGCTACGCCCTTTTCTTTTTGTTCATTTAAAAGATTATAAATCATATAGGATGAATTTATATCTAAACCACGTACTGGATATGCCACCATAAGTACAGTTGGAGAAGATGCAATCTCACGACCAACAAGCACTTTTTGAACATTACCGCCCGAAAGTCTACGTACTGGGGTTGCAGCAGATGGAGTTACTACTCCCAAATCATGAATTATTTTTAGCGCCAAATCTTTTGGCTTTTTACGTTTTAAGAATATTGAACTACCCTTTGTATAACTACGAAGCATCATATTATCAACTATGTCCATATTACCTACAAGACCCATACCAAGTCGATCCTCAGGTACAAAGGATAAGCGCACACCCATGTTTCTAATCTGCATAGGAGTTTTATCACGCAAATTTTCAACACTTTCAGTCTTTGGATTAAAGTACAAAATCTCACCAGATGAAAGATGTTGTAATCCTGCGATGGACTCCAACAATTCACGCTGACCACTACCTGCAATACCAGCAATACCAAGTATTTCGCCCGATTTTGCGGTAAACGAAATATTATCAAGCACAACATTTCCTAAGCGGTCAACACAAGAAACATCTTTTACAACAAGTCGGTCAACTGTATCGTGTGGCTCGTTTCTTTCTATATTGAGTTCTACCTTCTTACCTACCATCATTTCAGTAAGTTCAGATTCGTTTGTCTCATTTGTATTTACCGTACCTATATATTCGCCTTTACGCAATACAGAAACACGATCTGAAAGTGACAAAACTTCGTGCAATTTGTGAGTAATGATGATTATACACTTTCCATCATCACGCATACGGCGCAAAACATTAAACAATTTCTCTGTTTCTTGTGGTGTAAGTACAGCTGTTGGCTCATCAAGAATAAGTATGTCAGCTCCACGATATAGAACCTTTATAATCTCAACTGTTTGTTTCTCAGAAACAGACATTGTGTAGATCTTCTTTTCAGGCTGAAGCTCAAAACCATATTGCTCACAAATTTTCTTTATTTGTTCGGTGGAGGCTTTTAAATCGTACTTACCATCCTCTAATCCAAGCACAATGTTTTCTGCAGCAGAAAATACATCAACCAACTTAAAGTGCTGATGTATCATACCTATTTTATATTGGAATGCATCTTTTGGCGAGGTTATAACAGCCTCTTGTTCATCAATAAAAATCTGGCCTTCATCCGGAAAATAAATACCAGAAATCATATTCATAAGAGTAGTTTTGCCGCTACCATTTTCACCCAAAATCGAGAGTATTTCACCACGATATGCAGTAAGATTAATGTCACGATTAGCAACTACTTTACTAAAACGCTTGGTTATATTTTTAAGTTCAATAGCAGGTTGTTTATCCACGCTAAACCTCCGTTCAAATAATTCTCAAGAAAGCATTATAAGCCGTTATAACACTTTCTTCAAAATTAGTTTAAGGCGAGGGAGTTTCCCCGCCTTAAACCTAAAAGATTAATTAATAAGCTTCGTCAAGAAGTGTAATGCCGTCAATTCTTACATCAAAGTAAGGAGCTGCACGGAATTTTGATTCATAGAACACGCCATCTTCGATAACTTCAGTATCAGCTGTGAAAGCTTCATCTGTATCAACGTCAGCTTGGTATGTTGCCAAAGCTTTGCCTTCTACTGTCCAGTTTGCTGTATCAAATACATTGATAGAACCATCAAGCAACTTAGCCTTTACATCAGCAAGTTTTTCTGCGGTGCCTTCAGCAGCAGCTTTTTCGTTAATATCAGTAAGAACAACAGAACCAGTTTCGATTGTACCTGTCCAGTCAGTAGCGATAGCTTCGCCCTTTTCAACCTGTTCAATCATATACTTGAAGTATGGAGTCCAGTCGATTCTTGAAGAAACGATAAATGTGTTAGGACAAGCAGCTTCTGTTGAACCATTGTAAGAAACGTTAGGAACACCTGCGGTTTCACAAGCAGTAGGAGCACCCATTGAGTCAGCGTGTTGGCTGATAAGAACGCAACCGCCGCTGATAAGAGCGTTAGCAGCTTCTTTTTCTTTTTGTTCATCATACCAAGAACCTGTAAACTTAACATCCATTGTTACGGTTGGGCATACAGATTTTGCGCCAAGGTAGAATGATGTGTAACCAGAAATAACTTCTGCGAAAGTAAACGCACCAACATAACCCATTTTTGCCTTGTCAGCAGTAATTTTTCCTGCATCGATCATTTCGTTAAGTTTAAGACCAGCAGCAACACCTGCGAGGAAACGGCCTTCGTAGATAGAAGCAAACGCATTGTGGAAGTTTGCAACACCTGCGGTATGAGCCTGTGTACCTGTTGCATGGCAGAATTCTACATCTGGATATTTTTTAGCAGCGTCAATAAGGAATGATTCATGACCAAATGAGTCTGCAAAAATGATATCACAACCATCGGTTTCGATGAGCTCTATAGCTGCATCATAGCATTTTTTAGATTCTGGAATCTGAGTTTTCTGAGCGTACTCAACGCCCATAGCCTCACATGCAGCCTTAGCAGCATCCATAAAGTTTTTGTCGTAGGTAGACTGTTCATCGTGCAAGAAGATAAAACCAACCTTCAAATCACTCTTTGCTTCACTACCTGAGTTTGTGTCTTTTGTACCGCAGCCTGCGAAACAGAAAAGCATTGCCACAGCCAAAAGAAGTGCGATAATCTTTTTCATTTTCAAGATCTCCTCTTTTTTAATTTTTATGTAAAGTAAATTACATACATTTATTTACGAAATGTTATACCTTCAGTACTCATTTCGTCTATCACAGCAAGGCTTTCCACCCTAATGCCTTGCTCACGCAAACGGTCGCCGCCGCCTTGGAATCCTTTTTCAATAGCGCAGGTAGCACCAACCAAAGTCGCGCCCGATTGATTAACAATATCAATAAGCCCTTCCAAAGCCTTACCATTTGCAAGAAAATCATCGATGATAACAATTTTATCATCCCGTTTTAAATAATCTTTTGAAACAACAATTGTATAGTCTCTGTTGTGTGTAAAGGAGTGAACATTTGCAGAATATATATCGCCCGAAACATTAGTGCTTTTATTCTTTTTAGCAAAAACAACCGGCAAATGCATAACCGTACCGGCAGCAACCGCTACCGCAATACCCGAAGCCTCGACAGTAAGCAACTTTGTAACGCCATCGTTTTTATAAATACGGTCAATTTCTTTACCCATTTCAACAAGAAAATCAACATCAAGTTGCTGATTTAAAAAAGAGCCGACTTTAAGCACATTACCCTCAAGCACAGTACCTTCGCTTAGTATTTTTTGCTCTAGAGTAAGCATTTAAAATCAACTCCCTTAACTTCTATTTTCATTAAGATAATCCTATCACAATAGGATGTATTTGTCAATAAAATTTGTCATAAAATGTCGCGTTTTTCAAACAAAAATATAAACTGAATTACTTGTTTTTGCTTATGCAGTCAGCAACATAAATACCCATCGCTCCTGACTGTGAAAGTCCACGACAAATACCCGAGCCATCACCTATAATATAAACGTTATCAATAAGCTCAAATTCTTTGTTTTTAAATTCCGGTCTAATAGAATAATACTTGCTCTCGCATCCGTAAAGCAAAGTATCATCATTAGCAGTTCCCGGTGCTACTTTGTCAAGCGCATAAATTGTTTCGATGATATTTGTAAGTATTCGATGGGGTAAAACAAGTGATATATCACCCGCTGTCGCTTTTAATGTTGGTACAACTGTATTTTGAGATAAACGGTGTTCATTAGTGCGTCTACCTCGTATCAAATCACCAAAACGTTGTACCAAAACATTTCCGTTACCAATCATATTTGCAAGTCGGGAAATGTTTTCAGCGTACTCGGTAGGCTGATTAAAGGGCTCAGTAAAACGAATACTGGACAAAATTGCAAAATTACAATTATCGGTCTTTTTTTCTGCTTGGGCGTACGAATGGCCATTTGCAGTGATTATGCCATGATTGTTTTCAGCCGATACAAGACCGCCTTGGTTAAAGCAAAACATACGACAACGATCTTCAAACGTTTTGGTTTTATAAAGAATTTTAGGTTCATAAATTTTTGAAGAAAATTCGCGCCATATAATATCTTTCATTTCAACTCGAACACCAATATCTATATGGTTAGAGTGCATCTTGACTCCATTTGTTTTGCAGAAATTAGATACAAAATTAGCACCCGAGCGACCTGTCGCAATTATTATGTTAGTAGCCTCAAACTTCTCACCATTAGCAAAGTTGAGAACATAACCATCATCTTGTTTATTAACATCTACACAGTCATAAAAACTATAAAGTTCTGTTCCAGACTCACTAATAGCTTTTATAAGATTTTGCATAGTAAGATAATTATTGTCTGTACCAAGATGTTTTACATTCATATCCAACAATCTAAGGTTATTTTGAATACATTTAAGGCGCAACTCATCATTAGACTTAAACACCTGTGGCACACCAGACGTACAATACTCATTTAAAATCTTGTCAACTTCATCAATATAAAGAGTGGCAACATCATCGCCTAATTCTTCACCTAAAGTACCACCATACGCAGTTCCAAGATTAAATTTTCCATCACTAAATGCACCAGCACCAGCAAATCCACTTGTAATGCTACAAATCTTACAATGAACACATGTATTGTTCTTTCCCGCTGGGCAATTACGTTTTTCAAGTTCGTTACCGCGTTCAGTTATTGCAATTGTCATTTCGGGACAATTCTTGCGCAAACGGTAAGCCGCCATAAGGCCACCTATTCCGCCACCAATTATAACAACATCAAACTTTTTCATCTTATCACTCCGTTATATTTCATAAAAAAGAGCTGCAAATCATCTTAACGATTGCAGCCCCCACTGCTTATTTATTTTACAGTAAAGCAGTAAAATTGTCAATAAATTTAAAGCTTATAAATCCGCTTTTTAAGGCAAAACTAACAAGGGTGATTTTATGAGCATTAGAACAGACCTGATTACTGAAATTAAAGCCGAAAAGCAAAAAACTATTAAAGGTGTTACAACAATAGAAGAAAAAATAAATGATGTAATAATTTCCACTGTAAAAATAACTAATGACAGCGCCGCAAAAAGCATTGGCAGACCCAAAGGCACTTATTGCACAATATCTTTTCCACGATTAGATTTTGTATGCGACACCACCGATATAATAATGGCCACCGTTAACTCGCTTGAAACGGTAGTTCAAATCCCAATAACCCAAGCTCTTGTTGTTGGACTTGGAAATACCGACATTACCCCCGATGCACTAGGACCATTTGTAGCAGACAGAGTACTTGCCACGCGACATTTAAACGACAAATTAAAACACGATTTAGGGCTACAAAATCTAAAAAGTGTTTGTTGCATATCGCCCAATGTACTAGGCAAAACTGGTATAGAAAGTTACGATATTGTATGTGCCGCTAAGGAAAAAATTAAGCCTGATATTATAATCGTAGTTGATGCACTAGCCTGTCGCGAAGCTGACCGACTGTGTCGAACAATACAAATTTCAAACAGTGGTATATGTGCAGGTTCGGGTGTAAATAATGCACGGCAGCCTTTAAACCAAGATACCATAGGTATTCCTGTAATCGCAGTAGGCATTCCTACCGTTATTGATGCAAATTCGTTTTTTGATTCTAATGAAAGTATGATGGTAACGCCAAAAGAAATTGATCTACTAATTGAAAAATCAGCCGATATACTGTCACGCGCAATTAACAAATTCTTACAACCTGAAATTGACTCTCAAATAATTGAAAGTCTAACATAAAACAATCGCCACTCACATAAATTTTTATATGGGTGGTGATTTCAAAATGAGTAATCATGGCGCTATAATACGCTTTTGCACAGCCGCACTTAGTATTTCACTCTTTTTTACTTATATAAGCATAAAAGGACTAAGCTATAAATCTGATACCTTTATACAAACTGCGGCGCCTATTGTTTTAGATGATACTACCCTACAAGAACAACCTTCTAAAAGCACTACATTGCAAGTTGTTCCAACACCAGAATCACCTGACTCCGATACAGCCGACAACACACAATCAGTTATGGTAGCAGCTAGTGGCACCGTACAAGGCAAGGTTGTAGAAAAATTCATTTCACCATATACCGCCAATACATCTTATAACAATGTTTATTTAAAAAACAACACACAGCTAGATATTGATTTAAAGGATTTTGTAGATGGTGATATCAATTTTAAAATAGAAAAAAATAACGAACCCCAAGTGCTTATTTTACACACGCACGCCACAGAAAGTTATTTACTACACAACGAAAACTACTATACCGATACCGACCTTTCGCGCACAAGTAACAATGAATATAATATGGTATCTTTGGGAAAAATAATTTCTGACAAACTTAATGAAGCAGGTATTACCACAATACACGATACGACTCAACACGATAATCCATCATACAGCGAAAGTTACTCTCGCGCAGCTGATACTATTTGTAGTTATACCGAAAAATACCCTAGTATAAAAATTGTGATTGATTTGCATCGCGATGCCATTGCCGCAAATGACACCGATAAAGTAAAGGTGACAACCGAAATAGATGGTAAAAAAGCAGCACAAATTATGCTCGTTATGGGTTCGCAAAGTGGAAATGTAAAAAACTTTCCAAATTGGAAAGAAAATCTTAAACTCGCTACCAAGCTACAACAAACAATCGAAGTTATGTACCCTTCACTTGCTCGTTCAATTCATTTTATGCCCAAAAATTATAACGAAAGTTTAACTTCCGGCTCAATGTTGATAGAAATTGGTACTGATGGAAACACCTTAGATGAAGCAAAATATTCAGCGGAATTACTTTCAAACGCGCTTATAAATCTCTTAAACACATTATAAAGGAATTAAAAATGAAACATCAAACAAAAACATATTTTCGAACACTATATATAACACTTGTAATTATGCTATGCGTAAGCCTTGGTTGGATAGGCATTTCAGCCGCATACGAAAATACTGTTTTAATCGCTTACGGCGAATATAAATCTGCGTTAGAAATAAGTGAAGATTGTATTAGAATACTTGACTTTATAATTAAATGACAAATCCCCACCGCTCATTTGAGCAGTGGGGATTAATTTATTATGTATTACAAATTAGTAAGCTACACCCTGTGCGATCATAGCATCTGCAACCTTTTCAAAGCCTGCAATGTTAGCGCCTGCAATAAGGTCACCTTCCATGCCGTACTTCTTAGCAGCATCCCATGAATTTTTGTAGATGTCAGCCATAATCTGATGAAGTTTTGCATCAACTTCTTCAGCGGTCCAGCTGTAACGCATTGAGTTCTGGCTCATTTCAAGACCAGATACTGCAACACCGCCGGCATTTACTGCCTTTGATGGAGCGATAACAACACCTGCTGCTTTGAGAACCTTGATAGCTTCATCGGTAGAAGGCATATTAGCAACTTCTGCATAGTACTTAACACCATTTGCTACAATGTTTTTAGCATCTTCTTCGCCAACTTCATTCTGAGTAGCGCAAGGCATAACAACATCAACCTTTTGCTCCCAAGGACGTTTGCCTGCAAAGAATGGAACGCCAAATTTGTCAGCATAATCCTGAACCTTATCACGGCCTGATGCACGCATTTCAAGCATAAAGTTAAGTTTTTCTTCTGTTACAACGCCATCAGCATCATAAATGTAACCATCAGGACCTGAAATGGTAACAACCTTACCACCAAGTTCAGCAACCTTTGTAGCAGTACCCCAAGCAACGTTACCGAAACCTGAGATTGCAAATGTCTTGCCCTTAACTTCTTCACCAAATGTCTTGAGCATTTCTTCTACATAGTAAACTGCACCAAAACCAGTAGCTTCTGGACGGATAAGTGAACCACCGTATGAACGACCCTTACCGGTAAGAACGCCAACGAACTCATTACGAAGACGCTTGTATTGTCCGAAGAGATAACCTACTTCGCGAGCACCTACACCGATGTCACCTGCTGGAACGTCAGTATCTGCGCCAATGTGCTTAGCAAGTTCTGTCATAAAGCTCTGGCAGAATCTCATGATTTCACCATCTGAACGGCCACGAGGGTCAAAGTCCGAACCACCTTTACCGCCACCCATAGGAAGACCAGTAAGACTGTTTTTATAGGTTTGTTCAAAACCTAAGAACTTCATAATAGAAGC
>JAZRKK010000057.1:0-48949 GCA_045646305.1 Acutalibacteraceae bacterium | reverse complement strand
CTTATGACATTGTTTTACCAGCAAGGAAATTAAGACCATCGCCATCATTATCCTCTTTTTCGATAACAACATCGCTGCCATTATCTCCGATTGTAACTACCGTTTCAAACATTAAACGTGCGCCATCTTGAACGAACTGTCCCATAGAATGAAGATCGGTAGAAAAAGTAACAGAAGCTGGGAACAAACCTTTGTTATCTTTTCCTTCGCTTTCGCCAAACAATTGCTTAAACCATTCAGCCATCATTGTGAATCTAGGTTCATAAGAAACAAGTAATTCTATAGATTTACCTTTGCGGTAAAAAGCATTGCGTAAAGCTGCGTATTGATAACATGGATTTTCATCAATACTTTCGATGTTATAATCCTTAGCGGCTTCCGCAGCGCCTGACATCAAAGCATCAATATCGCATCCAGCTGCTGCGATTGGTAAAAGACCAACGGCTGTAAGAACCGAAAATCTACCGCCAACATCATCAGGAACCACAAAGCATTCATAACCTTTTTCATCGGCTAAAGCCTTGAGTGTACCACGAGCTTTATCTGTTGTGCAATAAATGCGTTTTGCGGCTTCCTCTTCACCGTAACGTTCTTCAAGTAATTTGCGGAACACACGGAACGCAACAGCAGGTTCGGTAGTTGTACCGGATTTTGAAATAATATTTACAGAAACACGTTTTCCTTCACAAATTTTGAGCAAGTCAGCGAGATTTGAACCGCTTATGCTGTTACCTGAGAAATAAACTTCAGGAACACCTTGTTTAATTGTATTGTAATAAGGTCCTTTTAAAAACTCGATAGCTGCACGTGCACCAAGATAAGAACCGCCGATACCTATAACGATAAGAACATCGGTATCAGACTGAATTTTTTTAGCGGCTGCTTTTATGCGCTCAAACTCTTCTTTGTCATAATTAAAAGGTAAATCTACCCAACCTAAAAAGTCGTTGCCGAGACCGCTTTTTTCGTTAACGGTTTTATGAGCATCGGCTACCTGACCTAAAAGGCCTTTAACATCGTTTTCGCGTATAAAATCTTTTGCATACGCGCTGCTAAATTTAATTGCCATTGAATCAATCCTTTGCTATTTGGTGAAAGTGTATATATACCCACCTTGTTTAATATATTCTACATTATTTTTTACCGTTTTGCAAGTAAATTGCACAAAATTTCACAAAAATTTTTAATTTTATTGTATTAATCCGTGTAAAATCCACAAAAAAGCGGTCAAAAAGTTCATCTTATTAACAGTTTCACCTGCAACTATATCAACCGAGCCGATAACTTCATCGTTAAGATAAAATTCTACGACTCCTACAACATCATCTTTTTTAATTGGTGCGACAATATTTTCGTTTAAGTTTGTCTTGCTTATAACCGATGAAGACTCGCTTTTTTTAAGTAATGTACTAAAGTTTTTTGGTGTTAATATTTTCAATGTTTTTTTAACTCCGTTTTTTATGTCGATTTCATTTTGTTCTAATTTTGTCTCAATTAATGAATATTCATAGTTTGCAAATCCATAGTCAAGTAATTTTTTAGCACCATTAAATCTGTCGTTTGAAGTATCTCCAGACATAATGACAGCTACAAGCTCTAACCCGTTTCTTTCAGCTGTTGCCGAAAGGCAATAACCCGCACCTGATGTAGTACCAGTTTTAAGACCTGTTGTACCTTCATAAAAACGAACCAATTTATTGGTGTTTACAAGTTCACTCTCACCGTTCCTAAGCGTATCCATCCATACGGTGGAATAGTTTTTTATCAAGTCGTGCTTTATAAGTTCTGCCGACATTATAGCAACATCGTGCGCTGAGGAAATATGATTCTCGGCATCAAGCCCAGTAGCATTTACAAAGTGTGTGTTTGTCATACCAAGCTCATTCGCTCGCGCGTTCATCATTGCTACAAAACCTTCTTCGCTACCGGCTATGTATTCGCCAAGCGCAACGGTAGCATCATTTGCTGATGCAATAACAGCAGCTTTAAGCAATTCATCAACAGTCATTGCTTCACCAGGTTCAAGCCAAATTTGCGACCCGCCCATACTACAAGCGTGTTCACTTGCGGTCACTACATCTTCTAACGACATTTTACCTGCACTAATTGATTCCATAACAAGCAAAAGCGACATGATTTTTGTAATAGATGCAGGCGGCAGTTTTTCATCAGCATTTTGCTCGTATAAAATTTTGCCGGTATTAACTTCCATCAATATTGCCGATTTTGCCTTTATATCAAGTTGCGTTCCTATTACAGCATCGGTTACGGTAGAGTCAATCGGTACTGCAACATCAGATATATCACATTCGCTTGAAACGGTAGTGGCTGATACAATATTAGATGAAAGTGTTATTAAAACACAAATTATTATAGCTAAGACCTTTTTCATAAACATACCCCCATATAAAAGAATATGTATGAGTTTATAAAAATATAATCCCACTATCCTTTAGATAATGGGATTAATTTAAATTTTACTTAAAAGCACAACAGTCTCTACATGTTCGGTATGTGGGAACATATCCACAGGTTGAATCCTTCTTACTTTATAGCCTTTTCGTGTTAAGAATGAAAGATCACGTGCTTGTGTTTCAGGATTACAGGATATGTATACTATCTTTTTGGGTGAAAGAGTCACAAGTGAGCGTAAAAACTCAAGACTTGCTCCGGCCCTTGGTGGATCCATTATCACCACATCAAATTCCGCGCCGCAATCTGCGGTTTTTACCATAAATTTACCAGCATCATCACAGTAAAAATCGATGTTTTTAATATCGTTTAGTTTTGCGTTTGTAAAAGCATCTTTTACTGCGTCAGAATTTAGTTCTACGCCAATTACCTGTTTGGCGTGTTTTGAAGCAATTATACCAATAGTTCCCGTTCCACAATAAGCATCAAGTACAATTTCGTTACCTGTAAGTTCGGCATATTCGATAGCTTTTGTATATAAGACTTCGGTTTGTATAGGATTGATTTGATAGAATGCTTTAGGTGAGATTCTAAATCTAAAACCGCAAAGATCTTCTTCAATATATCCACTACCGTAAAGCACACGGCTTTGTTCGCCAAGTACTAAGCTTGTTCGTTTGTTATTTACGCTTTGTACTATTGTAGTAATCTCAGGATGACGTTCTAGCAATGCATTTATAAACTGAGATTCCTTAGGAAAATCGGTTACAGCAGTGACAAGCACTACCATAATTTCACCGCTTGAAAAACCTCTTTTGATTAAAACATGGCGTAAAAAACCTTTCATAACAACATCGTTAAAAGGTTTAAGTTTAAAACTTTTGATTAGTTTTCTGATGGTTACTATAATTTCATCTGCTTTTTGATCCTCGATCATACAACTATCAACAGGAACAATGTTGTGAGTAGAAGATTGATAAACACCCGAAATTATTTGGCCTCGTTTTTCACCAAATGCGGCTTGTACCTTGTTTCTATAATGATACGGATTTTCCATACCGATTATTTCACATACGTGATGATATTTTCCAAGAAGTTTAATAACCTTTACTTGTTTAAAGCTAAGCTGTCTGTCGTACGGCATGTTTTGAAGTTGGCAACCACCGCATTTTTTGCGATGTGGGCAACCAATTGTTTGCTCAGATGCCGATTTTACTGATTTGGTTTTACGGTTTTTGCCGACTAGTTTGCTATCTTGCATCTTAAACTCCTTTTATAAAAAGTGCTACCGATTCTACATGAGCAGTACGTGGGAATAAATCAACAGGCGTATATTCTAAAAGTTTATATCCCAATGATTCTAAAACTTCTGTATCACGCGCAAGCGTTGCTACATCGCAAGATACATAAACAATTCTTTCAGGTTCGAATGAAAGTGCGACAGTTTTTAATAACGCGTTTTCACAACCTTTTCTTGGAGGGTCAAGTATTACAACATCAGCGGAAATACCCCTTGATTTTAACTGTTCTGCCGCTTGAGATGCATCACCGCATATAAATTCGGCATTAGTAATACCGTTTTCTTTTGCGTTAATATTTGCGTCACGAACAGCTGCATCAATTATTTCGACACCAATAATGCTTTTTGCTTGACGCGCCATAGAAAGACCTATTGTTCCTGCACCACAATAAAGGTCAAGTATGTTTTTGTCTGAAGGCATAGCATACTCAGCTGCTTTTTGATATAAAAGTTCAGCCATATTGTGATTTACTTGATAAAAAGAATGAGGCGAAATTCTAACCTTAACATTGCAAAGAATATCGTGTATGTACTCTTGACCATAAAGCAAAATATTCTTATCGCCTAAAACAACATTAGTCTTTTTGGTGTTAATGTTTAAAATAACGCTTTTTAGATTTTCACCAAGTGCCGATTTTAAATCTTCGACAAGTTGAGCACTTGATGGCAAGTTGTTACCGTTAACTACAATACCAACCATTAATTCGTTAGTCTTTTTGCCTTGGCGAATGTATAAGTGGCGAAGTAAGCCACTATGAGTTTCCTCGTTATAAACCGAGATGTTATGTTTTTGTACAAAAGAGGTAAATATATTACCTATTGTATAAAATTCTTCCGGATGCAACAAACAATCTCCACAAGGAATACTTCTATGAGAGTGTGAAGAATAGAATCCAATTTCGCCATTTTGAGCTATTGGATAAAGCGCTTTGTTACGATAACGCATTGGATCGGTAGCGCTAATTATAGATTGAGAGTCAAAATCAATCTTACCAATACGGCGCATTGTTTGTGTAACTCGATTTTGTTTAAGTTCGCACTCTTTTTTATAATCAATATGTCTAAAAACGCAACCACCACAACGCGCAAAAACATTACAGTCAACGTTTGTGCGATCTTTTGATGGGGTTAAAATTTCCAATGCTTTAGCAAAGGCATAATTCTTTTTAACTTTTAAAATGTGAGCGCTTACTCTGTCACCAACAGCCGTAAGTGGCACAAAGACAGCCAGTCCATCGTAGTGACCGATGCCGCTGCCTTCGTGCGATATATCTGTAATTAATAGTTCAATAATATCGTTTTTTTTCATAATCAATTTTGGTTGTTCATAAAGTTTTGTTCAAGTGAACCATCATCAAATAGTGAATAACCACGGCGGCTATCATAACCAAAATGGTCATCACAATTAAGTTTAATCCCGTTTATTACTATATATTGTTCATCGATCCATTTTGCATCAACCGATGAAATTTCGGTTTGCCAAAAAATATTGTGCTTGTCATTAGGGGTTATAATTTCGCATCTTACAGCGGTACCAATGTTGTTTTCTATTAGATAAACATTTAGTGATTTATCACCCGAAGGAGAAACCTCAGAGTAGGTAAGTTCTCCTTTAGGTAAATTTGCAATATCGGTAAACAAACTTCCCTTTACAGCAAAACTTAACTCTACAATAATAACGATAGCTGTTACGATGTATAAAATTTTAAAACAAAGATTTTTCATAAAAACACCCTTTTAAATTTCGTCTATACTGAATTTAGGAGCGTCACTAGAATTGAATTTATCAACATCTCGATTATATGCCGATATAGCAAAGCGGCAATGAACACAATAAGATGCTATGAAATAAGGTAATGTAAAAATAATAGGTGCTATAAAGAGTGAAAGAACTATCCAACCTAAAAAACTTAAAATTAGTCCCCAAAAATCTGCAGCTGTGCGTTTTGAGATAATTGTTGACATATTAACAGCTTCCGCTGGATGCATATTATCATCACATATAAATAAAAACAATGATAAATAATATTTAAGTGAAAAAAACACAAGCGCTACAGTTGCAAATATTACTAAAAATGAATTAAGTGTCCAAAGACTTGATGTCCAAACGGGGAACGACAAATTAAACAGATTGTAAAACCATTCACTTGAAAGAATCCAAACAACAATACATGGAAGAAAAAACACGATTGCCGCACTTGCAATTTTAATTGTCAATATCAAAATAATATGCAAAGCTCGTTTGTATTCATCCAAAGATGAAAAGTATTTAAAAATCGAAATCGTATTGTCGATTTGTCCCCATAAAAGTCGTCTAAACCAACAAATCACACCTATTAGCAAGGGAAATAATGCAAAAATTAAAAACAAAGCTAAAAAGATCAAGTATCCTGCAAGGTTGCTAAATATGGATACTGCTGAAGCAGTAAGCAAACCTATAAAGAATGCAAAAACTAATATAGTACAAATAGCAAAAGACTGGAACCAGTTGCCCGACATAGCAGTTTTTGCAGTTGCTTTAACAACAGGACTTGGTGCTAACATAATTAATCACTCCTAAATCACTTTTTAACAAATATATATTATCAAAATTATGATACAAAAATATTACAAAATTTTTAATTTTGCATAAGCGGCCATAAGTTTTTTGGTGCCAACAGTGTCAAAAGCTATTTCTAACAATGTATCGTTACCCATAGGACTTACCGAAACTATCAAGCCACACCCAAAGGCTTTGTGCTCAACTCGCTGACCTGCATTATAAACATTGTTAGTTGTAGTATCAACTTTTTTAGCAACTGAAAAACTGCCAAAAGAACTTGAAGCGCCAAATGTTTTTGTTTGCGGTTTTGCGTGTTGGGTGTAAGAAATGTTTTGGGCATTAAAAGATCTTCCGTAAGACATCTGCGTAGGTTTGTTTACAATATCGCAGTATTTATCAGGTATTTCTTTCAAAAAGCGTGATTGCATATTGCGGTTTGTAGAGCCAAAAACCATTCTAGTAACAGCGTTGCTGATATGGAGTTTGTGCTTTGCTCGAGTTATCGCAACATACATAAGTCGGCGTTCTTCTTCTATTTCACTTTCTCCGCCAAATATCGACTGATTGCCTGGGAAAATTCCTTCCTCAAGGCCTATCAAAAACACGTTTTCAAATTCCAAACCTTTTGCTGAATGAATTGTCATAAGTGTAACCTTATCATCACTATCGTTCATAGAATCAACATCACTTACGAGCGCAATTTCTTCTAAAAAGGCCGAAAGTGTTGCTTCATCATTTTCTAGTTCGTATTGTTTTACTGTGTTGACAAATTCGTCTACGTTTTGTAATCGATCAGCATTTTTTGGATCGGTGTCAGTCATAAGACTTTCGCGATAACCGCTTTTTTCTAAAACTTCAACAACTAAATCACCTATTGACAACTGGTCAACAAGTGAAGATAAGTGTCGTATCATAGCGCAAAATTCAGAAAGTTTTGTCGCTGCGCGACTTAATGCTGCGTATTGGTCAGCGTTTGAAAGAACTTCAAAAAGACTTGTTCCTAAACCGAGCGCGATATCTGTAGCATGATTTAGTGTAGTGTCGCCAATACCACGTTTTGGCTCATTAATAATACGGCGCAAACGCATATCATCGTTATTGTTATTTATAAGGTTTAAATATGCTAAAACATCACGAATTTCTTTTCGCTCGTAAAATCGCATACCACCAATCACGCGATATGATATACCACTTCGCGCAAAAACGTTTTCTATTGATGCTGATTGAGCATTCATTCTATAAAGAACAGCATGATCGCTGAATTTTGATCCGTTTCGCACATTTTCAAGAACATGATCAGCAACATAACGTGCTTCATCACGTTCATCTGCTGCGGTATAAAGTTTTATAAGGTCTCCTTGGCCTTTATCAGTCCAAAGGTTTTTACCTTTTCTACCACGATTATTAGATATCACAGCGTTAGCTGCATCAAGTATATTTCCAACCGAACGATAATTTTGTTCAAGTCGTATAGTTTTCGAGTTTTCGTAATCATCTTCAAAGTTCAATATATTTTCAATGGTAGCGCCGCGAAAACGATATATACTTTGATCATCATCGCCAACAACGCATAAATTACCATGAACACTTGCCAAAAGGCGCACCAATTCATATTGTGCATGGTTTGTGTCTTGATATTCATCTACCATTATGTATTTAAATTTACTGCCATAGTGTTCTAAAACATCAGGATTTTCTGAAAAAAGCTTAACTGTATAATTTATCATATCATCAAAATCCATAGCATCAGCAGATTTTAATCTTTTTTGATATGCTTCGTATAGTTTTGCTATGGTTTGTTGGCGATAATCACTACCTACGGTTTCTTTATATTCAGTCGGTGATATAAGCGAATCTTTAGCGCTTGAAATGGATGATAAAACACTTCTTACAGGAAACATTTTTTCATCAATTCCATTATCTTTCATAATGTTTTTTATAAGTCGCTTTTGATCATCACTGTCATAAATTGTAAAGTGAGAAGAAAAGCCCAATCTTTCAGCGTTTACTCGCAATATTTTTCCACAAATACTATGAAAAGTACCCGCCCAAAGACTTTCGCCACCTTCACCTAACTTTGCATTTATACGTTCTTTGAGTTCGTTTGCTGCCTTGTTTGTAAAGGTTATGGCTAAAATTTCCCAAGGGCGTGGCGCATTGACAGAAAAAGCATTACTTTGTAAAATTTCTGTTTTGCCGTCAAGATAATTTTGTGCATCAACAATATCCTGTTCACTAAAAAAAGGAACAAAATCGCTATTGTACGCTTCGCCGTACTTTACAAGATTTGCAATACGGTTTACAAGCACGGTGGTTTTTCCACTACCAGCACCCGCAAGAACCAAAACAGCACCCTTAGTAGTAGTGACCGCTTCAAATTGACGGTCGTTCATATAACCAAAGTCTTTTTCTATCAGTTTTTGTCTTAGATCTAAAAATTTATGAGTCATAAAACTTCCTATTTCTTTGTAACTTCGTATTCAAATTGAGCAGTTTGGCGCAATAATTCAGCGGGAGCATCGGTGTGCGCTACCATAACAAGTGGTTTTGTTAAATCAAGGCTGAATACACCCATTATTGATTTAGCATTAACTATATATTTGCCTGATAGCAATTCGATGTCGTATTCCTTTTCGTTTGCGATGTCAACAAAGTTTTTAACGGCCTCAAAATCTTTTAGCATTATTGTTTTTTCAAGCATTTTTAGCACTCCTTAAATGATATAAAGTCCTGATTCTAATAAAACAAATTCAAAATTACCTGATTTCACATAAGAATATACAGGCTCTTCAAAGTTGTAAAGTTCTTCTAATTCGTAGTTTTCAAGATCAATTTTAACAATACTGTTTGTCGCTGAATTACATATATACGCAGTACGGTCTTCCACAAAAATACCTTGTGGTTTATTAAAAGGTGAACTTTTTCCACCTATACGAATTTCTGAACGCATGGTGTTGATGTTAAAACGAATTAAAACATTATAATTTTCAAAAGTTGCCCAAATGCTGTTTTTGTAAAATGCAATATCACTTGGCGGATTATCGCGATATTTCAATTCGCCTGCAATATTCAACATTCCATCTGGGTCAACTATGAAAACTTGTCCGTTGTCGCAACACATAAAAAGTCGATTGTTTGGAAGTAAAATCGCTTTTGTAGAAACGAAGTTTTTAGCTGTGTTTACAGCTACGGCGTAATTGCTACCAAATTTTAAATTCCAATACACGTTTTTACTTACATCGGTTATATTTGAGTTTTCAAATGATAGCATTTTGTACCATACTATGTCACCATCATCAACAATAGCTTTTTGATAAGGGAAAATTATTCCATCTGATTTGGGCAATATTTCGTAAATTTTGCCATCGAATATTTTTTTCACTAATTTCAGTCCTTTTTTATATCTTTAAAGCGCCATCATTTAGCATACTTTGTACGGCTAGTAATACTCCAGTTTTAGCGCTGTGATAATTAAGTCCACCTTGCATCCACGCAGCATAAGGCGCACGAAGCGGAGCATCAGCAGAAAGTTCGATTGATGAACCAAGGGTAAATGCACCGGCTGCCATAATTACTTGATCGTCATATCCTGGCATATCCGAAGGCTCAGGGCGCACAAACGAATCAACAGGCGCACCTGATTGCATACCGCGACAAAATGCGATTAAAGCTTCAGGAGTATTAAGTATTACACTTTGAATGATATCGCCTCGTTTTTCATCAGCGGTAGGGCTTACCTTATAGCCTAAAGTTTCAAGCAAAGCAGATGCGAAGACAGCCGTTTTAAGCGCTTCGCCTGTTACGTGTGGTGCTGAAAAAAGCCCCATATAAAGTTCGCGGTTGTGTCCGAGTGATGCGCCAACTTCGCGACCAACACCAGGAGCAGTCATACGACCTGCGCACATCTCAACATACTTTGATTTACCGGCAATATATCCACCTGTTGGAGCTATACCGCCACCAGCATTTTTTATAAGTGAACCTGCTATAATGTCAGCGCCAACTTCGGTAGGTTCTTTTGTTTCTACAAATTCGCCGTAGCAGTTATCTACCATTATAACAGTGTTTGGTGAAACCTCACGTACAACTGAACAAAGCTCTTCAATTTTATCAACAGTAAGACTTGGTCTAAGACTATAACCACGAGAACGCTGAATATATGCCATTTTGTAATCGCCCCATGAAAGTTCAGAACGGATAGCGTTTATATCAGGGGTGCCATCAGGAAGCAAATCTACTTGATGATATTCTACGCCAAAGTCAGCAAGTGAGCCATCAACATGACCCTCAAATCCGAAAACGCCAATTATTGTGTCGTAAGGTCTACCTGTAAGAACAAGCACCTTATCGCCTGGTCGCAATATACCAAAAAGCGCAACAGTAAGTGTGTGTGTACCCGAAGCAAAACTATGGCGCACAATGGCATCTTCTGCACCCATGCAATCAGCAAATACTTGGTCAAGGGTGTCGCGACCTATATCACCATAACCATAACCGGTTGAAGTACCTAAATGCATTTCGCTAACGCGATTTTTGATAAAAGCATTCAAAACTTTAGTTTGGTTGTATTCAGTAATATCATCTATTTTTTTAAAGCTTTCTTTGGCCTTGTTTTCGGCAAGAAGGCTTAGTTCTTCAAGTTTTGGGTCAAATTTAAAATAATTCAAGGGTTTTTCCTCCAATAACCTGCATAATAAGCGAGGCTAAAATTGTTTTTTAAATAAAATGGCATAATCTCTTTTTCGCATACAGCAACAGCAGTACAATCATATTGCGATAACAAACCATTAAGCGCTATACTTCCCATACCTTTTAGGTGAGATGCAATACCGTTTACCAACACGGCATGTCCATCGCAAATACCAACAGCGGCACATTTGTCTTTAAGTACAAAATATTTCAACCCTCCGTGATTGAAGCGATGGCAAAAATCCACAGCGAAATATTCGTAAGGTGGTAAATCCAGACCTTTAACACTTAACAACCGGTACATTTCGTTGCTGTTTACAGTTTGAGACGATAAATCACAGTCGAAGTGATGTTTGCTTTGCATAACACATACTTTTTGAAAATTTTTTCCAAAAAGTGAAACCAAAGTATTTTCATCAGAAAATACTGAGGATGGTGAGATAACAGAAATAAACTCACGCAATTCTTGTATATCGGCACTGTTGTTATAAATCACCATATTTCCATCAAGCATAGAAATTATTGCATCATTTTCATTTTGCACCCAAAAAAGCGCTATATCTTTATAGGAATTATAGGTGCAATTTATTTTTATAACTTCAGCGCGTGACAAACAAAGTTCGGGGATTTTATTTGTGAGCGAAATCATAAATTGCCACTCGCGATAGCGTTTATCATATATTTTGTAAGGTCGCGTACAGCGTTTACATCACACATGTCGCAGGTAGAACCAGCAGTGTGAATGTATCGACACGGCACAGACAAAGCTAGAGTACGAACGCCGCCTTTGCTTAAGTGAATAGCACCCGCATTGTTGCCGCCTGCTACTGCACATTTGCTTTGCGTGGGAATTTTACTATCAAGCGCCGCTTTGTAATAATCTCGGTCATAAGCGGTAGCTCCATCCATAAATGAAACGACAGCTCCTTTGCCTTGATGGCAAACTCTTTTACTATCAGGCACATCAGCTATATCGGCAGCCGTAGTACCATCGATAACAATCGCAGCATCAGGAGATACAGAAAACGCCACTACTTTTGCGCCACGAAGACCAACTTCTTCTTGAACAGAAAAAGAAGCATAAAAATCATACTCAGCATCTTGTTTTAAAAGGTCAATCAAAACAGCGCAACCAACACGGTCGTCAAGCGCTTTTGAAAGTATTTTTTCACCAACAATGGTAAAATCGCTACACATGATAGCGCAATCACCGACATTTACAAGTTTTTCAGCTTCTTCTTTTGAAGAAACACCAATATCGATATAAAGACTTTCGGCACTTGGCAACTTTTTGCGCTCATCACCACCACATAGATGAACAGGCTTACCGCCTATAACGCCAAGTGTCTTGCTGTTAATCATCACACGTCTAAACATAAGCGCGGCAGTGTCAATTCCACCTACGGTTTTAAAACGCAAAAATCCGTTTGATTCTATATGGGTAATGATAAGTCCAACTTCATCAAGATGCGCATCTATAAGCACTTTTTTACAAGCGGTTTTATTGCCTTTTTTAAAAGCAATAATGTTTCCTAAGTTATCTATGCTATATTCGCAAAAATCTTTGATTTGTGAAATAACAAATTCGCGAACAGCGCTCTCATCACCCGAAGTGCCATCTATCAAACAAAGTTTATTTAATAATTCTATCATTATGAGTTACCTCCTAAAATGTAATTTTCAAGAAGGTTACACACGTTTTCGATATCTTTAATGTCAATTATTTCGCAATCAGTATGCATATTGCGAAGTGGAATTGAAACAAGAGCGGTTTTAACACCGCTTTTTGATGTGGATATAACATCGGCGTTAGTACCGGTTCTACCGCCCATAATCTCGGTTTGATATGGCAAATTGTTTTGTTTTTCTGTATCGATAAGCTTTTTAGAGATAGCTTTATCTAAAATAGGTGACATACCAATCATTGCACCGCCTGAAAGTTTTCCACAATCATTTGATGAAACATCGGGTGCATCAGCAAATGATACATCAAGTACAATTGATTCATCAGGTGCAACATCAAAGCTTGTGGTCATAGCGCCTCGATTTCCAAGTTCTTCGGCATCTGTAAAAGCAAAGACTACGTTAAAGGGTAATTTTTTACCACTTAATTTTTCAGCCAAAGCTAAAAGGCATACCACGCCTGCGCGGTTATCAAGGCTTTTGCCTGTAACTTTATTGTTTTGTAAATCGGCGGCTTTAGTATTAAAAGTTATAAAGTCGCCAACCGATATAACATCTTTGGCTTTTTCGCCCAAGAGGGTATCTATTTTTAAAGCAGATATATCATCATATTCTTTGCTTCCACTTGCAAGATGTGGAGGTGTTGCACAAAATACACCGGTGATTTTTTCTTTGCCGTGAATTGTAACGGTACGTGCCGGAAGCATTCTAAGATCTATGCCACCGCAATTTTTTACGGTTAAAAAACCTTCGCTGTCAACATCTGTTACCACAAAACCGACTTCATCGATATGAGCTTCTAACATAAGGGTATAATCGTTATCACCCTTGATTTTGCCTATAACGTTGATTCCATCACGTTTTGTTTCAGCGTAATTTGAAAGTGTGTTAAAAGCAAGTTCACTTGCTCTGGTTATGTTACCAATGCTTATTGCATTAGATAAATTAAAAAGTTGTTCTTTTATATTCATTAAAGTTCATTCACCAATTGTTTAAAATGATTTCCACGTGCTACGAAGTTTGGATATTTATCAAAACTTGCACATGCGGGAGATAGTGTTACAACATCGCCAGAAACAGCGTTTTTGTGTGCTTGTGTTACAGCTTCGGCGATATCATCAACCCTAATTATTTCGGGAGTGCCGTTATAACCTTCGTATTTACGAAGTCCGTCCTCTATTTTATCGGCTGTATCGCCACAAAGATAGAGTGTTTTTACCTTTTCAACTACATAAGGCATCATAGGCTCAAATGGTATATGTTTGTCGTAACCACCAGCAATAAGAATTACCTTTTGTTGGAACGCTTTAAGACCAGCGATTGTTCTAGTTGGACTTGATGCAATAGAGTCGTTATAGTATTTAACACCATTTATTTCGCGTACAAATTCAATTCGGTGCTCTACACCACCAAATTCACGCGCTACTTTACAGATGTTGTCAACGCCAACATATCCCCAAACCGCAGCAATAGCGGTAAGATAATTTTCTACGTTGTGATCACCTAAAATTCTGATTTCTTTGCGATCGACAACCGGAACATCTATTCCGCGGTAAGCCATGTGTAAAATACCGTTTTCATCAAGCCATGCGCCGTTGTTAAGACGGCGAGTCATGCTAAATCCAAGACTTTGACCACGAACATCTTTGCGAAAATCTTCGGTGATATCGTTATCACGGTTAAGAATTGTGCGAGAGAATGCATTTTGATGCAAAAGAATGTTTTTCTTTGCTTCAACATATTCGTCCATATCCTTGTGAACATCAAGATGATTAGGCGCAACGTTTGTAACGACTGCGACATCAGGGCTTTTTCTCATAGATATAAGTTGGAATGATGAAAGTTCAGCAACAACAAAATCATCAGCTGTAATATTCTCAATTTCTGGAAGAAGTGGGGTTCCAATATTACCACCAACAAAAACACGTTTTCCTTCAGCTTCGAGCATCTTTGCTATAAGTGTGGTTGTAGTGGTTTTGCCATCAGAACCTGTTACAGCAAAGATAGTCGCAGGACAAAGGTCAAAGAAAACTTCCATCTCGCTTGTTACGGCTATGCCGCGCTTACGAGCTTTTTCAAGTTCTGGTAGGTGAAAATTCATACCTGGTGTGCGGAAGATTATATCAACCTCAAGGTTGTCTAGATAACCTTCGCCAAGTTTTAGTTCAGCACCTGCTGCTTCTAATTCGTTTGCAATATCTCCAATTAGTTCACGTTCGCGGCGGTCACATGCGATAACGCGAGCTCCTTGTTTTAAAAAATCCAAAATAAGTGGTGTGTTGCTAACGCCTATACCACACATAGCGATTTTTTTGCCTTTTAATTGACTGAAAAACTGCTTAAAATCCATAAAGCGTTCCTCCTAAATTAGTCTAGTATTTGTTCGGCAGCGTTTTGCGCCGAGTCATCGCCGTACATATCCATCTTAGGGTCAAGTTTTTTCATTTCGATATACTCTTCCAAAGTAACGTTAAGGCTATTTATTTCCTTAGCGGTATTTATTCCAACAAAGCGCCAATGCCATGATTCGTAAATAACGCCTGTTACATCTTCTTTTTCTTTTGGATAACGAAGAATAAATCCGTAGTCCTCGGCGTTTTCGCACATCCAAGTAAACATTTCGGTACTTTCGAAAGCATCATCAGCCATATTAAAGTCAGCACAAAGGCCGGTGTTGTGTTCACTAGTACCAGGTCTTGCTACTACTGTTGCAGCTTTTGCCTCATCGCCGCCAACTCGCTCTACTTGTCTTTGGAACAAGTCGTTTTGTATTGAGTAACTGCGGAAAGGCGACCACACACGCAAATCAACACCATCTGCCTGTGCTGCGGCTACCATAGCTGTGATATATGGATAAACTTCACTGTGTATTTGAGTTACATAATTGTTGTTGCGATATTGTGGGTCGATTTCTACCAAGTATTCGCGCACGTTGGTATCGTAATCATCAGGTAGTGCGTTGTTACCATTGATAAGCAGTAGTCGACCAAAGTTTGCATCAAGCTCTACACCGGTTGGTGTGGTGATTATTTCAGGTTCGGAAGGAATTTCTTCCAAACTTGAAGAAAGAGTTGATGAACTATCAACATCACTTGAAATAGGTGGAGTATTTGTTGGTTCATTATTTACCCTTTCACCGTATTTTATTGTCGCAACAATAACGGAAACAAGCGCAAAAAGCACCAAGATAAAAGCTATTAAAAGTGCTAAAAATACTTTTTTGCTGTTTGTTGTTTTTTTTTGATTATCGGTCATATTTTAACCTCTTTTAAAGTAACGATGTTACCATCGTAACCTATAATTTATTCATCTAATTTTAAAACTGCCATAAATGCGTCTTTTGGAACTTCTACTGAGCCGAGTCTACGCATTTTCTTTTTACCTTCTTTTTGTTTTTCAAGAAGCTTTTTCTTTCGTGTGATATCGCCGCCGTAACATTTTGCAAGAACGTCTTTTCGCATTGCTTTTACGGTTTCTCGAGCAATAATTTTACCTCCTACCGCTACTTGGACAGGTACTTCG
The DNA here is from genome assembly GCA_045646305.1 of Acutalibacteraceae bacterium. Taxonomy (GTDB): domain Bacteria; phylum Bacillota; class Clostridia; order Oscillospirales; family Acutalibacteraceae; genus UBA737. The sequence goes on along the minus strand of JAZRKK010000057.1, from coordinate 32,801 downwards.
AAAAGTTGTCTTGGTATATAATCTTTTAACTTTTCAGCTATTCTACGAGCGCGAGTGTAAGAATTTGATGTGTGAACTATAAACGACAACGCATCCACAGTGTCGCCCGCAAGCATAACATCAAGTTTTACAAGATTTGATTTTTGGTATCCGTCGGTTTCGTAATCATAACTAGCATAGCCTTTTGTGCGACTCTTTAACGCATCAAAAAAGTCATATACTATTTCGCCCATTGGAAGTACGTAGTGAATATCTACACGGTCGCCCATATATGTCATACCTTTATAGTCGCCACGGCGTTCTTCACAAAGTTGCATTATGGTACCAACATATTCACTAGGCGAGTAAATGTGTACATTTGCTACGGGTTCAAGAGCTTCGGCAATCACCGCTGGGTCAGGATAGTTTGTAGGATTATCTACAAATATTCTATCTCCATTTGTAAGAACAAATTCATACTGAACGCTAGGTGCTGTTGTGATTATGTCAAGGTTGTATTCACGCTCAAGTCGTTCTTCGAGAATTTCCATGTGCAAAAGACCTAAAAATCCACATCTAAAACCAAAGCCTAATGCTTGTGATGTTTCGGGTTCAAAAAGTAATGATGCATCATTAAGTTGTAACTTTTCGAGCGCTTCACGAAGGTCTGGGTATTTAGCACCATCGGCTGGGTATATACCACAGAAAACAACAGGTTTTGCCGCGCGGTAGCCTGGTAGAGCCTCATCAGCAGGTGAATCAGCAAGAGTGATTGTATCACCAACACGAGCTTCGCTAACAGTTTTAATTGATGCCGCAAGATAACCAACTTCACCAGCCTCAAGCGTATCACAGGTTTCGTAGTTGGTCGCACGTTTTCTGCCAAGTTCTACGATGTCAAACTTAGCGCCTGTGGCCATCATTTTGATAGTGTCACCTGTTTTAATTTTACCTGATACAACTCTAAAGTAAACGATGACGCCTTTGTACGCATCATAATACGAGTCGAATATTAGCGCTTTAAGTGGAGCGTTACGGTCGCCCTTTGGGGCGGGAACACCTTCGACTATTGTTTCTAAAACTTGCTCAACATTTATGCCGGTTTTAGCTGAAATCAGTGGTGCCTCATCAGCGGGTATACCTATAACATCCTCTATCTCGGCCTTGATTCTATCAGGCTCAGCAGAGGGTAGGTCAATTTTATTTATAACAGGCAAAATCTCAAGTCCGTGGTCAACCGCCAAGTATGTGTTCGCCAATGTTTGAGCTTCGATGCCTTGTGAAGCATCAACTACAAGAATTGCGCCTTCGCAAGCTGCGAGCGAACGAGATACTTCGTAGTTAAAGTCAACGTGTCCTGGAGTATCAATAAGATTAAGCTCATACTCTTTGCCATCTTTCGCGGTATAGTAAAGTGTAACAGCGTGTGCTTTGATAGTGATACCACGCTCACGTTCAAGATCCATACTGTCGAGTATTTGTTCTTCCATATCGCGTTCTGATACCGATTGAGTAAGCTCGAGCAAACGGTCGGCAAGTGTTGATTTGCCGTGGTCGATATGCGCTACTATGCAAAAATTTCTAATGTTTTCAAGTGGAAATGACAAGGTATATTTCTCCTTATATTATATATAATTATACATAATGTATTATATCACGCGATATGACAAATTGCAAGGCAAAGTATTGATTGGATTCACTAACTTTTTAAGCAAAAAATCTTAATAAAATGAACGTTATAAAAAACAAAAGGGAGCGAAAACTCGCTCCCTTGGTGTTTATTCACCTCTAAATTGTTGTTTGTGTAACATGGCGTAAATTCCATCTTTTTTAACAAGTTCATCGTGCGAACCTTGCTCACATATTTTACCACCAGATACAACTGCGATTTCGTTTGCGTTTTTTATGGTTGAAAGGCGATGTGCGACAACTAGTGTTGTTCGGCCTTTGCATAATTCATCAAGCGATTGTTGAATCATAATTTCAGTGGCGTTATCTAATGCGCTGGTCGCTTCATCAAGAATGAGTATCGGCGGATTTTTAAGGAACACTCGCGCAATACTAAGGCGCTGTTTTTGTCCACCTGAAAGTTTAACACCACGTTCGCCGATAACGGTATCGTATCCATTGGGCAAAGTCATAACATATTCGTGAATATTAGCGCGTTTAGCAGCTTCAATTACTTCTTCATCAGTAGCATCAAGTCTACCGTAAAGTATGTTTTCTTTGATGCTAGAATTAAAAAGATAAACATCCTGTTGAACAATACCAATATTTTTGCGAAGTGATTCACGAGTGATGTTGTTAATGTTTATACCATCTACTAAAATTTCTCCATCGCGCACATCGTAAAAATGCGGAATAAGATGGCATATTGTAGTTTTTCCACCACCCGAAGGCCCAACAAGTGCAAATGTTTGCCCTTTTTCAATTTTTAGGCTAACATCCTTTAATACGTTGTCGCCTTCGCCGTATCCGTAAGTTACGTTTTTAAATTCTATAACACCATCGATCGATGGTATATCAATGGCTTCGGGAGAATCTTCTTCAATTGGTGTATCTAAAATTTCGACAAAACGCTCGAATCCTGTAACACCATTTTGGAATGATTCCATAAAACGGATGAGTGTGTTTATAGGATTTATAAAAAGGTTGATTGAAACTATAAATGCTGAATAGTCACCAAAGTTAAAGTCGGTTTTTCCGCGGAATAGCAAAAATCCACCCGCAATGAGTAAAATTACGTTAAAAACATCGGTGACAAATGTAGTTTGGGAATGGAATTGTCCCATAGCTTTGTATGCTTTTCGACTGTTTTCTACAAAATCAACGTTACCTATGGCGAATTTTTCGATTTCCTTATCTGAGTTTGTGAAAGCTTTTGTAACACGAATGCCTGAAATGCTGCTTTCAAGCGCGGCATTGATAACTGCGTTTGCTTCGCGGCGGCGCTTAAATGCATCGCGCATTCTTTTTCGAAGATAAGATGAAATCATCATAAGTATCGGCACACAAACGAGTAAAACAAGCGACAAAGGAACATTTATGGACATAAGATATCCAAATGAAATGATAATAGAAACACTTGTTATCAAAACGTTTTCAGGACCGTGATGTGCAAGCTCGACAACGTCAAACAAATCACTTGTCATTCTTGTCATTATTTTACCTGTTTCATTGTTATCAAAAAAAGAAAATGGAAGTTTTTCGATATGCGCAAACAGGTCGCTGCGCATTTTTTCTTGCATTTTTACGCCCATCATATGACCTTGATATTGTACAAAATATGAAAGTCCCATACGAAGCAAATAAATCAAGAGTAGTCCCACACCATAAATTACTATTTCCTTGTATTTTTGATTTGGGATTAATTCATTTAGCATTTCACGAGTTATTATCGGATAAAAAATTGCTATGACCGACATCGTAAACGAAGCTAACATATCGAGCGCAAATGTAAGTTTGTGTGGCTTGTAATAACTTAAAAATCTTTTTAACATCGTTTCTTCCTTAATTTTCGTTTAATTTTTTATACATCGAAATGATTTCTTTGCGTAAATTTGCGTTGGTTGAGTCAGTAAGTTTTGGGTCGCTTTCAAGAATAGCGGCTGCCGCCATACCTGCAATACGTAATATGTCGTTGTCGGCATAAATATCTGCGATTTTTAAATTTGGTAGGCCGTGTTGGCGTGAACCTAAAAAATCACCAGGGCCGCGCAAACGTAAATCTTCATCAGCTATCTTAAAACCATCGGTGTTGTTTTTTATAACATTTAATCTATCGGCGGTGACTCCGGATTTGTGATCCGAAATAAATATACAAGTAGATTTATATTGTCCGCGCCCTATTCTACCACGCAGTTGGTGTAGTGCCGAAAGGCCAAAACGTTCGGCGTTTTCGATGACCATTATAGCGGCATTAGGTACATCAATACCAACTTCAATTACAGTTGTGCAAACAAGCAAATCAATTTCGCCATTTTTAAATGAGCGCATAATCTCTTCTTTGTTTTTAGCTTTCATTTTGCCATGGAGAAGCCCTACGCGATAATTTTTAAACTCACCATTTTGTATTTCGGCAAAATATTGTTCAGCGCTTTGAATATCTATTTCTTCATTTTCTTCTACCATAGGGCACACGATATAACCTTGTCGGCCTTCATCTAAGTGCTTTTTAATATAGCCGAAAACACGCTGCCGTAAAGCGCTTTCAACACAATAATTTTCAATTTGTTGTCTACCACGAGGGTATTCATCGATAATGCTTATGTCAAGATCTCCGTAAATAATAAGGCCTAAAGTTCTTGGTATTGGGGTCGCAGACATAACTAGGGTGTGAGGATGAACGCCTTTGCTAGAAAGACTTGCGCGTTGTGTCACGCCAAAACGATGCTGTTCATCTGTTATGACAAGCGCTAGATTGCAAAATTGTACATCTCCACTAATAAGCGCGTGAGTACCAACAGCAATATGCGCTTTGCCGTTAATAAGTAGTTCTTTTGCTTTTTGTTTTTCACTTTTTTTGAGCGAACCTGTAAGCAAAACGCATTCAATACCTGTGTTTTTAAGGCTATCACAAAGGTTTTTATAATGTTGTTCGGCAAGTATTTCAGTAGGCGCCATAATAGCCGCTTGATAACCTGATTTTGCTGTGTTGTACATAAGAGCTGCCGCAACAGCAGTTTTTCCACAACCAACGTCACCTTGAACCAATCGATTCATAATTTTGCCAGATGACATGTCGTGTACACATTCTTGTATAACTCTTTTTTGTGCGTTTGTCATGCTAAACGGCAAGGAGTTTATGTAATCATTTGTAAAATCATTTTTAAGAACGAATGAGGAATTGATTTTCCGCTTGTTTTTAAGCAGCATAAGACCTGTGCGAAGTGTAAAAAGTTCCTCAAAAACAAGGTGTTTTTTTGCGTTTTCTAAGGCCTCTTTGCTTTTTGGGAAATGAATGTTATGTATAGCATCGTGCAAATTGCAAAGTTTATGTGAATTGCGTACGCTTTCGGGTAATACATCATCTATTTCGCAATTTTTTAACGCAGTTTTAACAAGCTTTGATATTGCCGCAGAAGTCATATTTTTTGAAGCCGGATATACAGGAAGAATGCCCGTATCACCAACCTCGCGAATTTCGGGAGAAGACATTTCAAAGCCGAATTTGCCTATTACAATTTTTCCTGCAAAAAGGTATTCTTGCGCTTCGTGTAAACGAGCTGCGAGATATTTGTTGTTAAAAATGGTAATCTGTGCGTATGCAGTGCCATCGCTTATTTTAAATTTATAAAGTGTCATATTAGCGCGGATTTTATGCTCGGTAATAGCCGAGATTATACGCGCTTTTACACATACTTTTTCTTCGTTAAAGCAATCAAAAAGTTGCTTTATGTTGCTAAAATCTTCGTACCCGCGAGGATAATAACGCAAAAGGGCACCGATTGTATCGATGCCCAGTGAGTACAAATGCTGGGCGCGTTTTTCACCAACGCCCTTTAAAAATCTTATGTCGGTTTCAAAGTTAGACATTAAATTTATCACTCTACAGAAATAATATAATAGTAAACAGGCTGACCACCATTTACAAAAGTGATTTCAACCTTATCGCCAAACTTAGCATTAAGCTCTTGTTCAAGAGCAGCTGCTTGGTCATCAGTAATATCTTCACCGTAAATTACGGTTACGAACTGGCTGTCACGTTTGATCATTGATTTTATAAGCTTTAATGTTGCTTTTTCAATGTCGGTATCAACAAATGATATTTTACCGCCTGTCATGGCCATAATTTCGCCCTGCTTAATTTTGTGACCATCAAAATCAGAATCACGAGCCGCAAATGTAACCTGACCAGTAGCAATAGCCTCGGCAGCCTTTTGCATTGCGATAGCATTAGCTTCGCAGTCAGCGCTTTCATCAAAGTTAAGCATAGCTGTAATACCCTGTGGTATTGTTCTTGTGTGAAGAACTATAACTTTGCGAGTACTAATCGGAATAGCCTGTTCAGCAGCCATAATAATGTTTTTATTGTTAGGAAGCACGTATACTGTTTCAGCAGGAGTGCTTTCAATAGCACGTAAAATGTTATCAGTACTTGGGTTCATTGTTTGACCACCTGAAACGATGGTATCAACACCAAGATCACGGAAAAGCGCTGCGATGCCATCGCCTGCGCAAACTGATACAAAACCAACAGGTTTTGTGATTTCAACAGCTTCGATTTTTTCGTTTTCGATAGTTTTAGCAGGTGCTTTTTTAGCGTTTTGTGCATCGTGTTTTGCTTTTTCGTGCTGATCGCGCATGTTTTCAACTTTCATATTAGTAAGAGCGCCGAAAGTAAGACCGCTTTCAAATGCGTTACCAGGATGGTCGGTATGAACATGAACTTTAATGATTTCTTCATCATCTACAACAACAACGCAGTCACCAATAGTTTCAAGATAAGCGCGAAGTTCGCTTGGTTCTTTAGTGCATTCGCTATCACGTTTTACAATAAATTCAGTGCAGTAAGTAAATGTGATTTCGGTTTCAAATTCACCTGCAGCATTACGTGCGGCTTCATTTTCTTCATCCTCAACAATCTCAGCACTACCGCTATTTGATGCAATAACAACGCCATCGCGGAATACCGACATCATACCTTCAAGTATAATAACAAAACCTTGACCACCAGCATCAACAACGCCTGCTTTTTTTAGCATAGGCAAAAGTTCAGGTGTTTCGGCAAGGGCTTTTTTTGCGCCTTCGATAGCATCAGCGAAAACGCCAAGAGCGTCTTTGCCTGCGTTGAGCGCAGCGGTTGCATATTCACTCGCTACACGAGCCACGGTCAGAATTGTACCTTCGGTTGGCTTCATAACAGCTTTATAAGCAGCTTCAACACCGAGTTTAAAAGCAGCTTCTAAATTTTCGGCGGTTACGTTTTCATCAGTTCCAATACCTTTTGCGAATCCGCGGAACAAAAGAGAGGTGATAACGCCCGAGTTGCCACGCGCACCGCGCAAAAGAGCAGACGCATTAATTTGCGCCACTTTACCCGCTGTTTCTCCACTAACTTTTTCAAGTTCGCGAACAGCGTTTGATAATGTCATCGACATATTAGTACCGGTGTCACCATCCGGAACAGGGAATACGTTAAGGTCATCGACCGGTTTTCTGTTATTTGCAAGATTGTTAGCGGCCGAAATGATAGCATCGCGTAAAATATTACCGTTAAACAAAAATAAACACTCCTTTTACAGATGAGAAGAACAAATTATTCTTTTATTCCGTCTACCTTTACGTTTACCTTGTTTACGGTAATACCGGTAGATTCTTCTACAACATATTTAACCTTTTCGGTAATACTTGCCGCAATGGCGGTAATGTTCATACCGTAGGTTACCATTATATGAATTTCAACATTGATTTGGTCGGCGTTACCTGTTACTTTAATGCCTGTGTCGAGAGCCTGCTCTTTTGATACAAGGCCAAACAAACGCTGACGGTTTGATGAGGGCATCATACCAACAACGCCAAAGCAGGATGTCACAGCGTGACCAATGAGTTTGCTTAAAAAGTTTTCGGTAAAGCAAATACTACCTGTTCTGGTTTCGTAAGATATCATAAATAAATCCTCCTAAAATTCATAATTTTCAATACTTAGATAAATATCGCTGGTTGAAGCTTCTACACCATTCACTATATTGGAAGTGTAAAACAACACACCATTTAAATAACACACCGGTATTTGTGGCATTTCGGTAAGTAGCGTACCTGCTACATCGCCAATACCGCATTCTCCGTTGCAATATTTTGAAATTATTTGTTCGCAACCATTTGTTTGCTGCGGGGGATTGCTTTGAGTGTCGCTCGATTCTTCGCTTGGTGTATCGCTAACACTTTTTGAGTTTGCAACACCATAAGCTGCGCTACCGCCACTTATTACAAGTTGGCTAAAATCCATATTATCGAGAACTTGAACTTCACCTAAATACAACTGAAAAGCGCCTGATTGTAAACGCTGTACATATTGCTCATAGGTGCATTCTATAACATTAATCTCAATTCCTGCGGATTTACATTGTGCCGAAATAAGATTAGCGGCCGCCACACGCGAGGGGTTTTCAGAATTTACAAGCAACGTAAACACAGGGTTATTACCAGCAGAGTTTGCATAAAAACCATCTGTATTCAAGTTATTATACCCTATTTTCGATAAATTTTCAACCGTTATTTTAGAATTAGGTTTGCTTTCGATGGTTTGAAGGGCTTGAGTTGCTTTAAATTTGGGATTAAAAAAGCCTGTCGCAGACATTGCATTATTGTAGTAAGCAGATTGGCAAATAGCATCACGGTCCAGCGCCGAGGATATCGCGTATCGCATTTCTTTGCTTTGCAAAGAGCCGTACTCAGCGTTTACACCTATATATATAAAGCGGTTAAGATTAACTTCGCTTTTTTCGCCGCTCATTCGAACGATGTTGTCGCCTTCAGTATAGTAAATAGCTGTAGCGCCGATTTCAACATAATGTGAAGTCGAGGTTGAATCGGGTGAGTTTATAAGATGAATAGTTTTAATATCACTTTTTTTGCCGTAGTAATTAGGGTTTCGAACCAAACTTAGACTGTCTTCACTTAGTGTGTATCTTCCGCATCCGATAGGGGTTATTTCTTTTCCATCAGCATCAAATTTATTTGAGGTATCTGATTTTAGTATCGGAAAATCAAGTAGATTAACAAAATGCTCATCGTTTTGCGAAAGATTAAACACAACGGTTTTGTTATCGCTGGCAGAAATAGTTGTTACTTCATAAAAATTATGTGAGTAATGCGAACTTTCCTTAGCGATATTATATGAATAAATAACATCGCTAGAAGTAATCGGTGAGCCATCACTAAAAAATGCATCACGTAATTTTACAGTATACATTTTACCTTCGTTTTGAACAGACTGAGCTAGAACCAAAATAGGTTCAAAGTTATTATCGGTTTTTACCAGGCTGTCAAAAAGCAATGTAGAAAGTTGTCGGTTTGAAGCGGTAGTAGCAGTATACGGATTAAATGTATCGCCATAAGAATAAAGCAAATTTATTTCTTTGCCACCTTTTGAGTTTAGAGGTAGCACAGGGTTGTTTTGTGTACTGCTTGTGTCGGTTGAATTGCTTTTGCAACCACAAAGCGAAACAACAAAAATTACGGAGATTACGATACAAATTAATTTTTTAAGCAAAACGCTCACCACCATTCAAGTTTAAAATCAAAAAATTAAAGGTTATTTATATACGAGTTTTACCGATCTGGTAAAACCTGTTTTTTCATCAATATCAAATATACATCCGTTTAGCATACATTCGCCACTCGCTTGTTCAAAACGTGACATGTCATTGTCTTTTAAGCGATTGATTATAATATCATTTTTTACCCCGAGTATTGAATTTATAACACCAGTCATTCCAAGATCAGTAATATAACCGGTACCTTTGGGTAAAATTTGAGCATCGGATGTTTGCACGTGTGTATGTGTACCAAAAACAGCACTAACCTTGCCATCAAGATAAAATCCCATTGCTCGTTTTTCACTTGTAGCTTCAGCGTGAAAATCAACAAAAATATATTTAGCGCCATCGTTTTTTGCTTTTTCTAAAAGATCATCAACACATTTAAAAGGATTATCTGCATTTGCTCTTTCAAGATATATTTGTCCTGAAATATTTATAACAGCAAGTTGATATCTGCCCATATCAAAAAGGCAATATCCGCTGCCAACATCAGCATCTTTTAGATTGTGAGGTCGTAAAACAAAAGGATTAGAGTCAAGTGTGTCAAAAAACTCTTTGCGGCGCAGAGTATGGTTGCCCCCCGTAATAACGTCGGCGCCCGCCGAAAAAATCAAGTCGGCGCTATCGGGTGTAATGCCGTTGCCAAATGCCGAATTTTCGCCGTTGACAATTACAAAGTCAATGTTTTCTTCACGCTTTATAATAGGTATCATTTTAAGCGCGTAATCGCATCCATCAGGCGCGCACACGTCACCCACAGCCAAAACTCTCATATCATATATCCACTTTCTAAACTAAAAATCATTATACACTCCTATGATAACATATATTAATGCGAAGTTCAATTTATTTTTAAACCCGAACAAAAAATTTACAAACAAACAAAAACGTGCGGTTTTATGCCGCACGTTTTACCACTGTTGTTTTTACCGAAAAGGTAGTCCTCGTATTGAGAATTACCTTTTTGACGCTGTTTTTAAGATAGTTCACTATCTTGAGTATCTTTGAATTTTTAATTTGTCCGTTAGGACAGAGAAACGTTCCTTGTGCTTGGGTCAATCAAAGAACCGTCCCCTGATTGTTTGATTGTTTCTGATTGTTCTTATTCAAAGCTTCTTCTTTTGTTATATTTATTTTTCTATAACCGGTATCTATAACATCGCATATCTCACCATTAACAGCATCTATATAAATCCAATATGTTATAATATCATCGCGAGTCCATTGATCATCTCCTAAGTGTCTCCAACTTAGTTCGCTAACATAATAAACATAACAAACGCCATTATTTGTTGTTTCTTTTCTACTAAAGAGCGGCGTCCAATTATAACAATAGCCTTGAGGCATAGCATCGTACGCCTTTTTGTCTGCATCGGTTCGCGAAATATGATTATCGTTATTGGTGTTTTCGCCGACTTTATAAAAAGTTAAAACATCACCAACATTAAAACAAGTCGTTTTTACTATGTTTACGATAAACTTATCTTTTTCAGGAGTTTGAGCTTCCCAACACTCTAAACATTCTGCGTCGCTTGTATTTATTTGCTCTTTGGTTTTTACGCAAATATCAGGCCGTTTTGGAAGATTGAAAAAAACTTCTTTTGTCTCGTCTTCGGTGGTTATATACCCTCTTATATAACCACCATCAAAGTCCTCTATTTCTATAACAACCCTATTATCAGCCGTTGCCCAAATTGTATCAGGGTAAGCTGTTGGATGGTACTGCACCCATTCAGGAGGAACACATCCACTGAGCGTTAATATTATTATGATTGCGTATAATAAACAAATATATGTCCTTTTCATAGGGTATGCCCTCCTAATTGATACGGTAACCGAAGATATAATTTTTAGCATACCCTTGAGGACTGCCTTTCGGACCATTATAAGTAGTATATTCGTTACCGTCATATTCTACAGTTACAAAATGAGCGCCGTATCTTATATCCTCGCTGTTCCAATACGCTATTATATATGTCCCTGGCTGATTAAGTTCATCAAGTCCAACAGTTGTACTTTGTATACCTGATTTTTTTAATATGTTTTTGATAACAAATGGGTTTACCCCTAATGTTCCAGCAAGTATCAAACCTCCACTGTTTTGAACATCTTTTATAGTATCAGACATTGTAGATTCTTTACCTTCCAAAACTTTAGCGTTATGAATCGCTACAGCACCGCAACCATTATCGGCAACATTACCAACCCCTACGGACAAACTGCTCACAGAATCATCGTCTTGATTATTCACTGTTTTATTAATAGAAGCTGTTGTTTCTTTTTTCGAATTATTATTATAATTTTCATCAACAGAATTTTTGCTTATTACACTATTTATCACCACAGCAGCAGTAACGGCAACTACTACCACAACAACAATAAATTGCCAAAATTGACCAGTTGAATCTTTTAGATTAACCGGATTATTCCCACAATAAGCAAACATATTTGTGCCAAGTATACCTTGCCCTGTAGAAACCAATCCATCCGCATTCAAAAATCTTTGTGTTACAGGGTCATAGTAGCGCGATTGCAGATAATAGAACCCCGTCTCAATATCATAATAATACCCACGGTATCTGATGGGGTTTATGTTTGCAATATGGTTTGTGCTTTGAGAAATATCTATTCCTGTATTGGTGGTTACACTCAAGATATTACCCCAAGCATCGTATTCATACCTTGCTATAACATTACCGCTTGCATGTATTATCCCAACCACATCGCCCTGCGCGTTGAATGCGTAATAGAAGTAGTTGTCGTTATACTTCATACCGTACGCACTACCGTTTTCATCATAAAGGTAGGTAATAATATCATTACCTGTTTTTTGACCCAGCAATACGCCCTCTAACCAATAATATTCGGTTGTAGTGCCGTCTACGGTTTTGCTTGTTCTTAAACCATCGGCATTATATAGATAAGATATGCTATTTGAACCTCTTGTAATGCCTGTAAGCTGTCTGCCGTTTGACCAGGTAAAGTTATATCTGTCACGGTACTGCAAAGGATTACCGATTTGGTCATAGGTAATGCTTTCACCGTTATATGACGTTAACTTATCTTTCCAAGTAGTATCGGTGTAACCGTAAGATTTAATTACTTCACCATTTTTAGTTACCGACTGTATATTACCGCCGTTATCATAAGTATAGGTGTATGTAAGACAGGGGACGGTTCTATGTCCTTAAAGAAAATCAATCTTTTTTATCAGAAGACAAGGAACCGTCCCCTGTCTGTCGGAACCGTCCCCTGTCTTTTTTATGTGTTACCCAGTGTTCGTACCACTATTGCAACAAAATAGACAGTTATCATAGCCGATGTTATAAATACATGTACAGTTAGAACGATTTTTATTGTTATATTCTTAATACTTTTTTTAATATTCATTTCCAGTAATGCAAAAGGTAAATATCCTAATATCATAAAAACGGGGGCAAAAATGGTGAAAATATAATCTTCAATTTTATAGCTAATCACATAACTTATAATTATAAAAATAGAACTTAAAGTAAATAGAAGAATATTTTTATCTGTAAAAATTTTATTCAAAAATCATCACTACTCCTTCTGATAAAATATCTAGATCAATAGATAAATTAAATGTAGCTCCATACATGATGTAAAGTTCTGCTCCAAACTCCAAAACTGAAGCATCGTTTATCCAAGTAAATTCTGTTTCATAGGTATCGTTTTCTGTGACGGGAATCCAATCGGATTGCAAAGGGCCAATTGCTACTGGACCAACACTCACCGTCAATCCTGCTTCTTGTCGTTGACCAATTTTCGAGTGTTCAGAATTTAGAACAGCTGTGAATGCATCACTTTTCATACCAGCATCTACAGTAACACCACCGGTATGAACTCCGCCTTTTAATCCCATGCCGACTCCTAACTCTAATGTGAAGGCAGAAACAACTTTCTTTACGGCAGGCTTGACCTTTTCAGCTGTCTTTTTTACTGCTTTTTTTACAGTATTAACTACATTTTTAACGGTTTCTTTGACCTTGTTTACCGTATTTTTTATCCACTTTGGCCAATTACCTTCACTATCATTCAAATTTACTGGATTGTTAAAACAGTATACGAAAAGATTATAACCATTTACAGAACCACTTGTTCCTGCTATAACCCCGTCCGCATTTAAAAATCTTTGTGTTATCGGGTCATAATAGCGCGATTGCAGATAATAGAACCCCGTCTCATTATCATAATAATACCCACGGTATCTAATGGGGTTTATGTTTGCAATGTGGTTTGTGCTTTGAGAAATATCTATTCCTGTATTGGTGGTTACACTCAAGATATTACCCCAAGCGTCATATTCATACCTTGCTATAACATTACCGCTTTCATGTATTATCCCAACTACGTCGCCCTGCGCGTTGAATGCGTAATAGAAGTAGTTGTCGTTATACTTCATACCGTACACAGCGCCGTTTTCATCATAAAGATAGGTAATAATGTTATTACCCGTCTTTTGACCAAGCAATACGCCCTCTAACCAATAGTATTCGGTTGTAATTCTACCTGACGTTTTGCTTGTACGCAAACCGTCGGCGTTATACACAAAGCTAACATTTGTGCTATTACCTGTAATGCCTGTCAATTGTCTGCCGTTAGACCACGTAAAGTTATAACCGTCCCTGTACTGTAACGGATTACCGATTTGGTCATAGGTAATGCTTTCACCGTTATATGACGTTAACTTATCTTTCCAAGTAGTATCGGTGTAACCGTAAGATTTAATTACTTCGCCGTTTTTGGTTACCGACTGTATATTTCCGCCGTTGTCATAGGTGTAGGTATATGTATCGTTGCCGCGTGTAACGCTTGTTAATTGGTTTAAACTGTCATAGGTATAGCTTTCACAAACCGTACCGTTTAATTTAATTTGGGTTATATTACCAACACTGTCGTAGACGTACTCATAAACGTCTTTACCGTTTTGTACTGTTTTTACAAGAGTGGTGGTAGTTCCTGTTGTTGCGCCGTCATAATACCCGTACTGCGTTACAAACGGGGTAGTAGTGTTAACAGTGCGTGTATTAAGTCGGGACAGCTTATCATAATCGTAGGTTATACGCTGTGTGCCGTTTTGCTTTACTCCGTAAACAAGACCGTCCTTTTGTCCGCTTACGCTACCGCTACCGTAGATATATTCGGTAACATTTGAATTATCTCCAAGCTTGGCAATATACTTTTCTACTCGGTTAAAATCGTCATAAACATAGCTCAAGCTTGTGCTGTTACTGCCTACAACCCCCGTTATTCTGCCAATAAGGTCATAGTTATATCGGTAGGTTGTGTTTGTAAAAAGGTCTTGCTTTTCATAAAGATTGCCGAATTTGTCATAACTGTACTTAACCCTTACAACGTTATTATACGATTTTTCTGTAATTCGGTCAAGTGTATCGTATGTATATTTTATTGTATCTCCGTTACTGTACGCGGTATAAAGAAGCAAGCCTCGTGAGGCAACGTAAAAATTTTCGCTTAGCTTTTGGGTACCTATCGATACCGATTTGGTATTACCAAACGAATCGTAGGCAAATTGGTACGAAGTACCCGATGGCGAGACAATTCTGTTAAGTAAACCTATATTACTGTAATTATAGCCAACCGTACTGTTACCCGACGATACAGAACTAAGTCTGTCATTAAGACTGTTATAGCTGTAACTTGTTGTGTTACCCTTTGCATCGGTAATACCCGTTTGTAAGCCGCGCGCGGTATCATAGGTATATGTGGTTGTATTTCCCAAGCTGTCTGTTACCGTGTGCGGATAATTGCCGTTGTTTTGATATGTCGCTGATGAAGTTATTTTGTCTGATGTTTTTTCAAGAACAAAATATCTGTTATCGGTATCTGTGATACCAGCAGATACCACGCTTGCATCATCTGTGCAATACGAGAACGCAACGGCAACACATTCTCCGTCAGGATTGGATTTTGGGCTTATCATAAATGCCTGTCTTTGAGAATCATATACAAATTTAAACAAATTTGTGTCGGTTACCTGTTGGTCGCTAATCTCCATATATTTGCAATCGTAGCCCGTATCTATTGTAGTTACGTTTACATACTTTTCAAGAGCGTTAAGCGGAGACAGGGTATAGTATTGGTCGTCGTGTTTGCTTATAACGAATTTTTGACCGTCAACACACCTTTGGGCATATTGCACCAAATACGTACCGTTGGTTGTTGCGTTGTCTCGCACCGATACATACCGTCCGCTGTGTCGAGCTCTTAATTGGTAAACCGCGCCGTCTTCAATTTGCGTTATGGGTTCAATAGACGCATCCTCAAAATACCACGCTTGATTGGCGTTTAATTCACCCTGCGGTGTCCATACCGCTACTCTGTTTTGTGTCGCGGCATGCGGTACTGTAACAAGCTTACTGTCGGTTGAGCATTTTGCTATGATTCTGTATGTGTAATCCGTCTGTAGCTCTATATCAAAACGTTGCGTGTCGGCGGTGCTGTGCGTTGCAACCGTTACGTCACCGTCTTGGGTATTATTTGCCACGTTAAGACCTTTGTCAGTAGCGCTTTGCGGATATAAGTAATATCCACCCTTAACAGCCTTTTCAACCAGCCATTTTTGGTTATTGCCGCCTGTGAATGACGACTGACAGGCACCATCGCCATCTGCCGTAAGATATTTACCCGTGCCTTTAAGACGAATATAATACCATTTCCCCGACTGGATTGTGGTGGAATAATTGTCGGCAGAAATGCTTGTGCTTGTTGGATTACCGTTTTGGTCATAGGTTATATCATACTGCACACCCACGTTACTGCGTGACGTGATTAAGTTGTTTTTTGAATCGTAGCCATACTCATACGCTGTACCGTCGGGATTAAGCATTTTTGAAAGCGAACCGCCGTCGTAGCTATAGCTTGATTGCTGATTTGCATAATCTGCGGTAGATATGACGTTACCGTCCTTGTCGTATTTATAGCTTTGCACCGTGTCACGATATAGGAACATATCGTCAAAATATGCGGTATTGGCATTAAAATTATAACTACAGTATATTAAAATTTGGTTATAATCCTTTTCCATTACAAAGTTGCCAAAAGCACACTGCCATTCGGTTGTATATTCATTAAGGTCAAACGGGTACTCTTTATATTCACCGTCTGTATAATATACGCCTGCGGTCAGTTTAAAGTCGGTTGTACCGTTTGAGGAATGATTTGCAACGGCATTTGCCTTTGCCCATCCGCCCATCGAATAAACGTCGCCTGCCTTACCGCTTAAATTAAGCGTTTGGTATGCATATCTTTTAACAGCTGAATCGCCCGATATTTTCAAGCTATATGAACCGCTGTGCTTTTCTGCCGACGAGCTACTACCTGCTGTACCTGCGGTAAAGTTAGAGGTGTAACCGGTGGGAAGTGCTGAACTGCCTGTGTTTTTTTCAAAGCTTGAATTAGACAGCAAATTGATTTTATTGGCGGTATCGCCGTCCTTTCTTGTTGTGTAATATTCTACATCTTTCTATTAATAAAATAGCACACAAGGAAAGTCTTGTCAATTATATATTTTGTATCACAAGGCATTGACAACCCGAAATGTTCTGTTAAATCGAAAAAAAGTAATTAAAAGCGTACGTTTTTTAAAAATCGCAAGTGAGTATTTGCGAGAAAAAACGAGCAAATGGAAGAAAATAAGAGATTTTGTTTTTTAAATTAAATTTTTTAAAAAATTGTGTTGACAAAGCGATTTTGCTGTGGTATCATATTCGGGCACTCAAAAAAAGAAAACAAATTTGGAGGTTTTGATTATGTCTACATTTATGGCAAAACCTGCTGAAGTTCAGCGCAAATGGTACATCGTAGACGCTGCTAATCGTCCACTTGGTCGTACAGCTGCTAAGGTTGCTGATTTGCTTCGCGGTAAAGTTAAACCAACATTCACTCCTCATGTTGATTGTGGTGACCACGTTATCGTTATCAATGCTGAAAAGGCAGTTTTAACTGGTAAAAAACTCGACAACAAGTATTATCGTCGTCACACAGGTTGGATTGGCGGTCTTAAAGAGGTTAAGTACTCAACTCTTATGAACACCCGTCCTGAACTTGCTATGGAACTCGCTGTTAAGGGTATGGTTCCTGATACTACTATCGGTCGTAAAGCTCTTACACGTCTTCACGTATACAAGGGCGAAAACTATGTTCAGGTTGCTCAGAAACCTGAAAAGTATGAATTCTAAGAAGGGAGACAGAAAAGATGTTTGAAGGAAAGCCATATTTTTACGGCACCGGCAGAAGAAAGAGTTCTGTTGCCCGTGTTAGAGTATATCAAGGTACTGGTAAAATCACTATCAACGAAAGAGATATTGATGATTACTTTGGCCTTGAAACCTTAAAGGTTATCGTTCGTCAGCCACTCGTTCTTACCGAGAATGCTGATAAGTTTGACATCGTATGCCGCGTAGCAGGCGGCGGTGTTACCGGTCAGGCTGGTGCTATCCGCCACGGTATCGCTCGTGCACTTTTACAGGCTGATGCTGAACTTCGTCCAGAACTTAAGAAGGCTGGTTTCCTCACACGTGACCCACGTATGAAGGAAAGAAAGAAATACGGTCTCAAAGGCGCACGTCGTGCACCACAGTTCTCAAAACGTTAATCGTTTTACACAAAATTTATGGACTCTGCATTTTTTGCAGGGTCCTTTTTTGCACTCCGTGCGGCACCTCGTGGCGCTGACGGCGCCCGTCCCCTTTGTCGCTTTGCGACATTTCCCCACACCGTGGGGAATCACCACAGTTCTCAAAACGTTAATCGTTTTACACAAAAATTTATGGACTCTGCATTTTTTTGCAGGGTCCTTATTTTTTGCAAAAAAAGGAATTTTGTTTGACATTTGGTATACTTATAATTATAATGGTAATGTTAACATAGATGAAGTGTGTTTACACTTTGTTTAAAAGCGAATAAATTCTTTCAGGAGGAATTATTTATGAATTTTATCACAGTAAAAAGTTATGACGAATTAAGCGTAAAAGCGGCAAACATTATCGCTTCACAAATTATTATGAAGCCTAACTGTGTGCTTGGCCTTGCAACCGGTTCTTCACCTGTTGGTACTTATAAAGAACTTATCAAAAAGTGCGATGCAGGCGAACTTGATTTTAGCACAGTAACTTCTGTTAATCTTGATGAATACGTTGGTCTTAACGGTGATCATGATCAGAGCTATCGTTATTTTATGAACACCAACCTTTTCAATCATGTAAACATCGACAAAAACCGTACTGCTGTTCCAAGTGGTATTTCTAACGATTTGGATGCCGAAGGCGCAGCTTATGATAAGCACATCGCTGATCTTGGTGGTATTGATTTACAGCTTTTGGGTATTGGTCTTGATGGTCATATCGGTTTTAACGAACCAGCTGATGTTTTTGTTAAAGAAACACACGTAGTTGATCTTCACGAATCAACCATCGAAGCAAATGCTCGTTTCTTCGAGTCAATTGATGATGTTCCTAAGAAGGCAATCACAATGGGTATGGGTGCTATTATGAACGCTAAAAAAGTATTGCTTGTTGCTAATGGAGCAAACAAGAAAGAAATTCTTGAAAAAGCATTCTTTGGTCCTATCACTCCTCAGGTTCCTGCTTCAATTCTCCAGCTTCACCCCGATGTTACAGTAATTTATAGTGAAAACTAATTAATAATAAACGAGGTATTAAAAAATGACAGATAGAGAAATTGCAATACTTGCGGCAAAACAGTTTAATGCTGATGAAATCACCTATATCGAACCATACGGTAGCGGCCATATAAATTCTACATGGCTTGCTGTACATAAAGATGCTAATGGTGTAGAGGTGAAAAATCTTCTTCAAAAAATCAACAATTACGTTTTTAAAAATCCTGATGAACTTATGGAAAACGTTGTTGGTGTTACTGAGTTTTTACGTGACAAGGTAGAAGAAGATGGAACACTAACTGTTATTCCTACACTTGATGGCAAGAATTATCTTCTTGATGAATTTGGTAATTACTGGCGTGTTTATAAATTTATTGAAAACGCTACTGCATATCAGCAAATTGAAAATGATAACGACTTTTACACCTGTGGTTTAGCATTTGGTGAATTCCAACAAATGCTTGCTGAATATCCAGCAGAAAAATTACACGAAACAATCGTTAATTTCCACAACACACCAAGCCGTTTTGCTGATTTTAAAAAGGCTTTGGCTGAAGATAAAATGGGCAGAGCAAAAGATGTTCAGGCTGAAATTGATTTTGTTTTGGCTCGCGAGTGCAAGGCAGACGCTATTACTTCAAAACTTGAAAGTGGAGAAATCCCATATCGTGTAACACATAATGATACTAAGCTTAACAATATACTTATTGATGATGCAACCGGTAAGGCAAAATGTGTTATCGACCTTGATACCATTATGCCTGGTGCTGCTGCGTATGACTTTGGTGACAGCATCCGTTTCGGCGCATCAACAGGCGCTGAGGATGAAACTGATCTTTCTAAGATTTCAGTTAGCACACACTTGTTTGAGGTATTTGCAAAGGGCTATCTTTCAACAGCTAACAAATTCCTCACCCCAGCTGAAAAAGATTCTTTGGTAACTGGTGCATACCTTATGACACTTGAATGTGGTGTGCGTTTCCTTGCTGACTATCTTAATGGTGATGTTTACTTTAAAATACATAGAGAAAACCACAATCTTGATCGTTGCCGTACACAGTTTAAACTTGTTGCAGATATGGAAGCAAAAGAAGCTGAACTTCGTGCGATTGTAAACTCAATCTAATTAAGGGAAATATTTATGATTACTATTTCAAATGAATTTTTAACGGCCACTTTTAGTGAAATAGGCGCTGAATTAAAAAGCTTAAAATGTGATGGTAAAGAGTATATTTGGTATGGTGATCCTGCCTTTTGGACAGGATCTTCACCGGTGCTTTTCCCTATTTGCAGTGGATTAAAGGATGATGAATTTATTCACGATGGCAAAACATATACCTTGCAAAAGCACGGTTTTGCTCGTAGAGCAAAATTTGATGTTGAAACAGTAGATGGTAACACAGCAACATTTTTGCTTTCATCTGAAAATTGTCCTCAAGAAAATTATCCTTTTAAGTATGAGTTTAGAATTATTTACACTCTTACTGGTAAAAAGGTAAATGTTGAGTACAATATTCGCAATCTTACTGATGGCGAAATGTATTTTTCAGTAGGCGCACACGAAGCTTATCTTTGTCCAGAAGGCATAGATAATTACGAGATTTTGTTTGAAAAAGCAGAAAACCTCGATGCGTATCAACTTGTAGGTCCGTTGCTTTCTGATGAAACTAAAAGTTATGGTAAAAACACCATAACTTTGCAACTTGAAAACTCACTTTTTGACAATGATTGTCTTATATTCAAAACCCTTAAATCTCGTTCAGTAGTTTTGCGTAACAAGACTACTGACCAGAAAATAAAGGTTGATTTTGAAGGATTTCCATTCATGCTTTTATGGACTGTGCCCGGTGCACCATACATTTGTATAGAGCCTTGGTGTGGAATTACCGATAATATAAACACTAACAAAATCATTGCCCAAAAAGAAGGTATTGAAAAGCTTGAAAAAGGCGAAAGCTTTTATCGTTTGCATAGCTTTGAAATTATGTAAAATTTAATACAAAAGGTGTAAATTATGAATTTTCCAAAATGTTTTATAAAAGCCACAAATGAATTTAACGACCCCGAAAAGTTTGTTGCGGCTCCGTATTTTAGGAAAGTTTTCACCGTAAAATCAGCCGCAGACGCGCAAATAAAAATTGCCGTCTGCGGTTTTTATAAACTTTATATAAATGGTGAAGACATTACAAAAGGCGCGTTAGCGCCATACATAAGCAATCCGGATGATATGGTATATTACGATAGTTACACAGTAAAACTTACCGAAGGTGAAAACGTAATAGGCGTAGTGTTAGGTAACGGATTCGTAAACAACCCTGCCGGTTGGGTATGGGAATATGATACTGCGATTTTCCGCTCTGCTCCACATTTTGCGTTACAACTTATAAGCGGTGACACCGTTATAGAAAGTGATACCACATTTAAAACAGCGCCTTCGCCAATAATTTTTGATGATTATCGCTATGGCGAACACTATGATGCGAATCGCAAATTAGATGGTTGGAACAAAAAAGGTTTTGATGATTCTAAGTGGAATGATGCCTTACTTGCCACAACTCCTCGCGGTGAAATTCGCGAATGTGAAGCTGAGCCGATAACAGTACAAAAGGAATTAAAAGCCATAAGTGTTACAAAAGTCGATGGCGGTTACATATATGATTTTGGTCAAAATTGCGCAGGTGTTTGCCGACTTAACATAAAAGGTACTAAAGGTCAACGCGTTGAGATGCGATATGGCGAATTGCTTATTGATGGAAAATTAGACATAGAATATATTTGGTTTCCTAAAAATGCAAAAGGTGTTCATTGGGGAACTGATGAAAAATTAATTCATAAAGATGTTTATATTTGTTGTGGTGATGGCGAGGAGAGTTATACTCCTTTATTTACCTATCACGGTTTTCAATATGTATATGTAACAGGAATAAACGAAGACCAAGCAACAAATGACTTGCTTACATATCTTGTTATGAATTCAAACTTGAAAGCGTGTGGTGGTTTTTCTACAAGTGATAAAACTCTTACCGCGCTTTACGATATGACAGTTCGTTCAACACTTGCAAACTTTTATTATTTTGCGACCGATTGTCCACAACGCGAAAAAAACGGATGGACAGCTGATGCGGCGTTATCTGCCGAGCAGACATTGTTAAAGTTTGATGCTTCAACAAGTTATCGCGAGTGGATGCGTACAGTTTGCAAAGCTCAGAACACACAAGGCGCGTTGCCCGGCATTGTACCAACTGGTGGTTGGGGCTTTAATTGGGGTAATGGCCCTGCTTGGGACAGCGTTCTTGCTATTTTGCCATACTTTAATTATAAATATCATGGTGACAAGCAAATAATAAACGAATGCGCTCCTGCGTTTGTAAAATATCTACATTATCTAACAACCCGTAATGATGAAAACGGATTACTTGCGATTGGACTTGGGGATTGGTGTCACGTTGGTGAACGATATACTCAGCCAAAAGCACCGTTGATTGTAACCGATACAATAATGGCTGTTGATATTGCTAATAAAATGGCACTAATGTTTGATGCAGTTGATATGAAGCCACAAGCCGATTTTGCGAGAGCGATTGCAAAAGCATATCGAGAAGCTTTTCGTAAAAACCTTAT
Source organism: Acutalibacteraceae bacterium (assembly GCA_045646305.1). Classification (GTDB taxonomy): domain Bacteria; phylum Bacillota; class Clostridia; order Oscillospirales; family Acutalibacteraceae; genus UBA737. The sequence continues at coordinate 10,274 of JAZRKK010000057.1, read as the reverse complement.
TGATTTTGATACTATGACCGTAAACGGCGAGTGTCAGTCAAGTCAAGCGATGGCGCTTTATTATGGCTTGTTTGAAGAACAAGAAAAAGAAGTAGCGTTTGAGCGTTTGCTCGAATTTATACATCAATTTGATGATCACATGGATGTCGGCGTGTTAGGGGCAAGAATAATTTTTCACGTGCTATCAGACTTTGGATATGCTGATTTAGCGCTCAAGATGATTGCTCGACCTGATTTTCCATCTTATGGATATTTGGTAGAACTTGGACTTAACACTCTCTGGGAAAAATTCACAAGAGAACCAATGGAATCGTTAAATCATCATTTTTGGGGCGATATAACATCGTGGTTTGTAAAGGTGCTTGTTGGTATCGATTATAATCCGGATGCAAGTGATTTAAAACGAGTAGATATAAAACCGCATATAGTTGATTCATTAAATGATGTAAGTGCTTATTACGATAGCATATACGGTAGAGTTGAATCATCTTGGAAAAAAGATGGTGACAAGGTTGTGCTTAGTGTAAAAGCGCCTGATGATATGGCAGGTATAATTGAACCTAAAAACAATTATTGCTTTGCAGATGGTGATAAACAAAAAACACTACAAAGCGGTCAATATATACTTGTTAAAAATTAAAATAAAAGTCTTGTTAAACGTTTTGTTTAACAAGACTTTTTGTATTCTTTTGGTGTGCAACCCAGATATTTTTTAAAAATATTCGTAAATTGAGAAGATGAATTAAATCCACAATCAAAAGCAATATCGGTTATATTTGAGTTTGAGTTTTTAAGAAGTCTTTTTGCGTGTGATATACGTTGATTCGTAAGATATGCATAAGGTGACATACCGAAATGTTTAGTAAATAGATGTCTAAAACGATCGTAACTGTAATTGTTGAGTTTTGCAATAGCATAAAAATCAATTTGTTCGTTTATATTTGTATCGATATAGTTTAATATTTTCTTCCAATTAATTCTTTCGGCGTAGTATGTATTGTGGTTTTGCTTTTTTGACACAGTCAAAATCATTTCAGCAAGATAACATTCAATTAAATAATGGTTGTACTCATTCGGTTCAAGCGAAAGGGTTCGAATTTTTTGTAAAATCGACAACAATTCGCCGTCATCATCCGAAAACACACCCTCATTTAAATTTATTCCAGCCATATCAAAAGAAAAATGCAACCAAATTATATCACAAGGTTTAGGGTCGTTTTCATCGTGTGGCGTACCCGTTTTATAAAAAGCGAAGTCGCCAGAACTATATGTATGGATTGTTTGGTTGATTTTTGTGGTTCCGTTTCCGGATATAAAATAAACAAGCTCGTCATATCTATGTGTTTGAGTGTTGATTTTTATAGGAATAGAATGTTTAACACGATGGATTTGTTTAAGTTTACAATTAATCATTGTGCATCACCAAGTGTATCATAGCATAAAGAAGGGTTTAAGTAAATAGCCAAAACATAAATTTTGCAACCCAATATTTATATAAAAATCATTTCGTAATTGATATTATAATATTGGTGATATTATGAGTAAAAATATTTTTTGTATTGATATAGGCGGCTCAAAATTGATTTGTGGTGCGCTAACAATAAATGGTCAAATACTCGATACGTATCGTGTAGATTTTCCGAAGGAATATGCATTCGATAAGATTTACGAAAGCATAGTCAAAGGGTACAATATGCTGAAACATTACGATTTTTGTGCATGTGGCGTTTCGGTTCCCGGTCTTTGTGATTATGCGTTGGGCAAATGGATTTATTCGCCTTTTTCCAAAATTGCTGATATACCAATTGCGCAAATGATAAGCGAGATAACTAAATTACCGACATACGCTGATAATGATGTAAATGTATCCGCCCTCGCCGAAAAGCATTTTGGCGTATGTCGTGACCTTTCCGACTTTTTGTGGATTACGGTTAGCAATGGCATAGGTGGGGGGCTTTTTCTTAATGACAAGCTTTACCGGGGAAAAGGTTTATCAGCGGGTGAAATAGGGCATTTTATCGTTGAAGAAAACGGTCGAAAATGCGGATGTGGAAATAACGGATGTTTAGAAGCGCATGCATCAGGCGCTTCGATAGCCAATATTTATTACGAAAAAGAAGGAAAAAATCTTTCGGCAAAGGATATTGCCGAACTTGCCCGAAAAGGGGATCAAGCCGCGTTTGATGTTTGGGCATTGGCGGGTAAATATATAGGTAAAGCGGCATCGTATGCTGTAAATCTTTTAAATATTGATACGATTGTTCTTGGTGGTGGCGCAGCCGAAGCGTTTGATTTGTTAGAACCAAGCGCTACAGAATCATTAAATAGCAACTTGTTTAAACAAGCTAATTCTAATGCAAAAATATTACATTCAAAACCGGGAAGTTTTGCGGCTCTTATGGGTTGCGCGGCTTTAGTTTTAGATAGTGAAAAAGAAGTTTAAAGGAGAATAATTATGAAACAAGTAATTTTAGATTATGTAAACGAGATTCACGAACTATGTAATAGCCTTGATACTGAGCAGTTAAATGCGGCATGTGAGTTAATGCTCGAAAGTTACAAAGCAGGAAAAAAGATTTTTGTTGCCGGAAATGGCGGAAGCGCAGGTACATCAAACCATTTTTGTTGTGATTTTGGAAAAAATGCAGTAAAAGGCGATGAGCATCGCCCGAAGATTATATCTCTTTCAGCAAATATTGAAGTTCTTACGGCGTTAGGCAATGATTTTTGTTATGCCGAAGTCTTTTCTCAACAACTAAAAAACCTTATGGATGATGGTGATACGATTTTGCTTATTTCTGCAAGTGGCAATTCGCCTAATGTTATAAGCGCTGCTGAATATGTAAAATCTCGTGGCGGCAAGGTTATAGGATTTTCTGGATTTGAGGGTGGAAAATTAAAAGAACTTTCCGATATAAATGTAAATATTCCATCAACATCATACGAGCAAATCGAGGATTTGCACATGATGCTAACACATATCATAGTTTGTTATTTCAAAGCGTTGGAGCTTCAGTAATTATGAAAAAATTAAAGTTTAATAAACAAGGACTTATTCTTTCGCGCCGTATCGCCGCCGAGGGTAGCGTTTTGCTCAAAAACGAAAATAATGTTTTACCACTTAAAAAAGGTGAAAAAATAGCTCTTTTTGGTCGAAATCAATGCGATACATATAAAGGTGGAGGCGGAGCGGCAGATTTGTGGGCGGTAAAGTGTCAAAATTATGCGGACGGATTAGAAAAAATAGGGAATATTTACAAGCCTCTTCTCAAAAAATATCGTGATACATCTGCGGCAAATCACGATCCATCGCTTGGCAAATTTCACCACGCGTGGAATCATCATAAATACTCATTGCCTGAAGTTAGAATTTCGGATGCAGAAGTAGAAAAAGCGGCAAAAAGTTGTGATGTCGCGGTGGTGTTTATTGGTCGTTTTGCGATTGAAGGACGAGATATAAAAAATATCAGTGGCGAATACAAAATTACCGATCAAGAAGAAAAAATATTAGCTCAAGTAACAAAATGTTTTAAAAAGAAAATATTAGTGCTAAATATTCCTACTGCACTTGATATTAATTTTCTTGACAAATATAATTTTGATGCAATAATACACAACTTTTATCCTGGGCATCTTGCGGGTTTTGCTATGGCTGATGTGTTATATGGCAAAGTGCCACCATCCGGAAAATTACCATTTTCGTGGGCAAAATGCGCTGATGAATATCCAACAAACGAGGGTTTTTCAAGCGATAAAATCATTTATAGCGAAGGGCTTTATATGGGCTATCGCTATTTTGACACTTTTGGCAAAAATGTTCTTTTCCCGTTTGGTTTTGGTATGTCTTACACAAAATTTAACATTGAAGTGCTTGACTGTGAAATCAATGAAACGGTTGTAACTTTGAAAACAAAGGTTACAAACACAGGAAAATATAGAGGCCGAGAAGTTGTTCAGTGCTATTTATCTATGCCTGAAGACAATTTAGATCAACCTTATCAAATTCTTTGTGGATTTGAAAAAACGAACTGGCTAAATGTTGGCGAAAATCAAATTTTAACTATTAAGTTTGATTTATTGAAACACACCTCATTTAGTGAAAAATCTGCATCATACATCCTCGAAAGAGGCAATTACATTATTAGAGTTGGAGCAAATTCTCGCGATACTAATGTGGCTTGTTGTGTTAAGGTAAAAGAAACTTTTACACACAAAAAAGTCACTAATAGATTGCCTTTGAACGAAAGTTTTGCAAATTTAAGAAAACCTGATTCTACAAAAGAAGAACATGACGATATTTTGTGTTTGGAAGCAGACTTTAGCGGCGTGAAAGCTATCGATTTAACCAATCAGCCCTGTTATCAAGAGGTTGAAAAAACTGCCGATTATACATTCTCAGATGTTTTAAGTGGAAAATGTATAGCCGAAGATTTAGCGGCTTGTCTTACGGATGAGCAATTAGCGCTTATGCTTACGGGTGACGGCTTTGAAAAGCAAAAAACATTAGGTTTGTCATTAGAGCCTCTTGTAGAGGGCGAGGGAACGCATACCCATCAGTTAACCGAATTAGGCATTCCATCAAGCGTTATGCAAGATGGACCAAATGGCGTAAGAGCGACAACCTTTGTAGCGCCTCCGGTGCCCCCTGATTATGAACTTTCGGGTAGAGATTGTGTTTATTATCCAAGTGCTATTATGCAAGCGGCAACATGGGATCGAAAACTCATTGAACAAATGGGTCGTGAAATATCGGTAGACTTAGATAAAATCGGGTACAACGGACTTTGTGCTCCAGGTGTAAATCTACATAGAAATATTCGTTGTGGTCGAAACTTCGAATACTTTTCCGAAGATCCGTATCTTTCATCGCAGATGGCAATCAGCGTTATAAATGGTGTGCAAAAAAATGTTGATGGAACTCCATCAAAGCGTTATGCCGTACTAAAACATTTTGCCTGTAACAATTCGGAAGACATGCGAACTACGGGTGATAGTATTTTGAACGAACGCACAGCAAGAGAGCTTTATCTGCGTTCTTTTGAATATGTATTACAAGAAACAAAACCATTATCTATTATGGCAGCATACAACAAAATAAATGGTGTATTTGCTGCTGCAAATCATGATTTGCTTGATGGTATATGTAGATACGAATGGGGATACGATGGTTGGATAATGACCGATTGGGATGTGCGCGAAACAGAGGCAAAATGTTTGTTGGCGGGTTGTGATACCTGTATGCCAGGTCATTACAAAACGTTTGAAGAATTGCTAAACGCAGGACTTACCAAAGCAGTAGCGCAGCAAAGGGTGGCAAACCTTATAAGGCATTTATCAAAAACAAAACATTATTTTGATAAACAATTAAATCAAAAATAATGTTAACTATTTTACCTTGAAATGAGTGAAAAAATGAAATTTATATTAAACAATTACGATGACCTAAAATTAAGAGTAGATATGATGTCTGTTGAAAATCTTTTAAAATCAATTTGTTGTCCGGATATGATACCTGCAAGCGACAAAGAGTGTTATGATGGATGCGTTGGCCATTATCTTGCTTCAGGTACAAAAGAAGATAATAAATTTTTAGTGGATAAAATATATTCACAATTCAAAGAACGCCTAATAACAGCCGATTTTGAAAATGGCGCAGGTTCTGGCATAAAGGGAGCTACCCGCTTTCCTGAGATGATGGCGTTTGGCGAAGTTGATGACCCTGACCTTGCATATAAAATGGGTGAAATTTGCGCAGCCGAATCGCGACCGTTAGGTTATACGTGGACATTAGCTCCATGTGTTGACCTTGCTATAAACAAACTTAACCCTATCGTTAATCTGCGCTGTCAGGGCGATGATGTAGAAAAAGCCATCCGCATAGGTGGCGCGTATATGCGTGGTCTCCAAGACAACGGTATTATTGCTACGTTAAAACACTTTCCGGGAGATGGTGTAGGTTTTTATGACCAACACTTGACGGTCGGTGAAAATACGTTATCAAAGGATGAGTGGGATAACACTTACGGGCAAATTTACCAAACGCTTATAAACGAAGGTGCTATGTCTGTTATGCCGGGACACATTTCATTAGGCGCTTATGATGAACTTGATGAAAAAATGGATATGTATCCACCTGCGACTTTGTCTAAAAAGTTGCTTACCGATTTGCTGAAAAACAAGTTAGGATTTGAAGGTATAATTGTGTCTGATGCTCTTAATATGGGCGGACATTGCGGTTATATAAATTTTTATGATGGCTGTTGTCGATTTTTAGAATCGGGTGGAGATTGTCTGCTTTTTGTTCACCCAAGTGAAGAATTTATAAATGAAATGAAATCAAGAATTGATGGTGGGTTGCTTAGTATCGACACGCTAAAAAATCGCGCTTATCGTATGCTTTGTTTTGCAAGACAGTACCACAAATCACAAAAAACGATCCCTGTGATAACCAAGGAAGAAGCAAAAAAGGTATCTGATGATGTTGTTGAAAAAGCTTGTCGGATTGTTCGAGACAGGAATGGTACGATACCGTTTGATATAAAAAAGGACACAAAGATTTTGCATTTAGCGATACATAACAACTACGACAAAACGGATGTTGACCGCGTGACAACAGAACTTAAAAAACTTTCCGATAATGTAGAGTTTGTTGAAGACCCAGGTCCTAGCAGACTTCTTAACATGGTGAAAAACAATGATTTTGATCTGATTGTTTGCACCATAGGATGTTGGTTGTCTTATGGCACAAATGCAATAAAACTTTATGGACCTCTTGCGCGCAATATGATGAACGGCTGGACCAAGATGGGTACTCCCGTTGTTTTTGTGAATTTTGGAAACCCATGGCTTTCACAAGAGTACAAGGCAACTATTGATACGCTTATCAACACTTATGGCTGCACTGACCATACAGCCCAAACTGTTGTAAAAAGAATAATAAAAAAATAACAAAAAAGACTGCTACGGAAAGTAGCAGTCTTTTTTTAAATCAATCACAACATTCGTCTTTTTTAATTGTCTTTTTAGGCTTTGGTGCTGATTTTGTATTGTCACCAAGACCAGTGGTTTCGCTAAAAATGGTGTTATTCGTAACAGCTGATACAGCATCGGTAGGAATAATAAGTTTAGCGGCAGTACCGTTTGACATATTAACAAGTGCTTCGTATTTTTTAAGTTCAAGCACGGCAGCATCAACACCAGCTTCTTTTAAAGCGGCAAGACCATCGGCTTCAGCTTTTTTAGAAAGGTAAATAGCTTTTGCTTCACCTTCAGCGCGGGCAATACGAGCATCTCTTTCGCCTTCGGCTTCAAGAATCATAGCCTGCTTGTCGCCCTCTGCGCGAGTAATAGCAGCAGCCTTATGACCTTCAGCTTGTAAAAGGGTTTCGCGGCGATCGCGTTCAGCCTTCATTTGTTTTTCCATTGCGTTTTGGATTTCAGCAGGTGGAATAATATTTTTAAGCTCAACACGGCTAACCTTCATACCCCATTGGTCGGTAGCTTCATCAAGAATTTCAGCCATTTTGGTGTTTATGATATCGCGCGAAGTGAGTGTACCATCAAGTTCCATTTCACCAACAATATTACGTAATGTAGTTGCGGTAAGGTTTTCAAGAGCACGAATAGGATTTACAACGCCGTAACTGTAAAGTTTTGCATCAAATATGCGGAAAAATACAACCGTATCAATCTGCATTGTAACATTATCTTTTGTGATAACAGGTTGTGGAGGTGAGTCCATAACCTGCTCTTTAAGAGTTATTTTGTTTGCAATTCTTTCAAGGAACGGAACCTTTACGTGAATACCTGCATCCCATGTGCATTTGTATTTACCAAGAAATTCAATTACATACTGTGTCGCTTGTGGCACAATGCGAATGTTTGGTATTATAACAAACAAAAACACAATAACTAAAGCAATAAACCAACCCATAAAATAACCACCTTTTATAATTTGTATTTATTTTAATAAAGCCGCAGAAAGCTTTTTGTTAGATGATATTACAGGAATAAATTGATTGAGCGAATCAACAAAGTGTTTGTTGTCACCAAGTGCCGCAACAGCGTTAAGCTTGATTGTTTCATCGTTTGCACAAGCGGCAGCCACAACAGCGACAATAGTGTTTACTGTGTCACGATCACCCTGTAAATATCCTGTTTGTAAAATGTCAAAAAGTTTTTTAACGCTCTTTTTATTATTCTCAAGCAAAACAGCTTTTATTTGTGGAACTAATTTTTCACCGAAGAAATTAAGGTACAAAAAGTTTCCGTAAACCGCAACGTGTTCTTTGTATTCATCTTTGAGCGCAGGGAACACATCGAGAACTTTTTTTGTAAATGCAGTAATTGTGTAAGCACCATCTTTGCTTACTGTAGGTAGGTCAACAGCATTTATTGCTGTTTTAGAACGTGTGTGTTTGATGCCAAGCTCTTCTTTTAAAGTAGAGGTAAAGTCGATACCAACAGCTTCAGCATCCTTTGCGTTTTGGCTGTCATCAAAAAGCCAAGCGGAAGCTTCGCTTAATTCAAAAGTGCCATCTTCGGCAATATCAGCAGTTTTTAAAATATACATCTGACGCTCATCGTTATATTCGATGGCAACTGCTTTTTTGTCATTTTTGTAAATTCCGTCTATAGCTTTAAACCCATTTTCATTAAAAAAAGGTTGAATTTCGGCAATTACATTTTCTAAATATCTGTTATCCATTTTAATATACACTTCCAAAAATAATATTTTTTATATTGTACCATAAAAAATACGCTTTGTCACCAAAAATTTCTTGAAAGAATAGTTAATATTTTATATAATGAACTTACGAATAAAAAAATAGGTGATATTTTGAAAATTTCTAATAAAAGGGATTTAAAATCTATACTTGAATCTGAGGGTTTTTCATTTAAAAAATCGTTAGGTCAAAACTTTTTAATCGATGATACAGTATGTCCCCGTATGGCTGCCGCTGTATCGGGCGAAAATGTCGGAGTGCTTGAAATTGGTCCCGGCGCTGGTGTGCTTACTGCGCAATTATCTGCCGCATGTAAAAAGGTGGTATCGGTAGAGCTTGATACTCGACTAAAACCGGTGTTAGAGCAAACACTTAAAGACTGTGACAATGTAAAAATAATATGGAACGACATTTTGAAGGTGGATTTAAAGACCGTTTTAACAGAGGAGTTTCACGATTGCGACACAATTAATATATGCGCAAACTTACCTTACTATATTACTTCTCCTGTTATTATGATGTTGCTTGAAAGTAATTTGCCAATAAACAAAATTGCTGTCATGGTACAAAAAGAAGCGGCAGACCGACTTTGCGCAAAAGTGGGTTCTCGCGAGGCAGGCGCTGTGACGGTTGCTGTCAATTATTACGCGACAGCAAAAACACTTTTTGGTGTGCCAAGAACAAGCTTTTTACCGCCGCCAAACGTTGATTCGGCGGTAATTGAGCTTACCTTACGCGAAAGTTCGCCAATAGAAGTAACAGATGAAAAATTGTTTTTCAGACTTGTGAAAGCGTGCTTTGCGCAACGAAGAAAAATTTTGCTCAACACGGTTTGTAATACTATGAACATTAGCAAGGATGAATTTAGAAACGCGTTAGGCAAAGCAGGTGTTAGCGAAACCGTACGCGGCGAAACACTTACTATGGAGCAATTAGCCGCTATTTCAAATGCGCTATGTAAATAATTTATAACAAAAAACAAGGTAAACAACACTTCCCGCAAGTGGCAGACAAGAATATTTGCAAAGCATCATTAACGAAATTTTATTTAAATGAATTTTACTTGCAGAGAACTCAAAATGAAAATTGTGAATAAAAACCATTTAAGGAGGACTTTTTTATGTCGTTTAATCCAGATGAAATGTTTGTTTTTCCAATAGACCGCGAACCGTACGTTTTTGAACAACGCTACGTAGATGAAAACGCCTTTTTGACACAAAATGCCACGGCGGGTGTTTTGCCAAAATATGACGACATCAAACACAAATTACCGCAACCTGTATGGGAAGGCCATGACGATACAATAAACTGCTATAATCGCACATGGGAAATTGCGTTTGGCAATCTGCGCAACGCAAACGAAGAAACACGCTTTATTTCCGACTATATAGACTGCGCGTTTTTCACTTTTTCGTTTATGTGGGATTCGTCGTTTATAGTAATGTTTGGAAAATATGCAGGTCATATATTTAATTTTCAAAAAACACTTGATAATTTTTATTCTCATCAGCACAAAGACGGCTATATAAGCCGTCAGTTATTCCAAAA
>JAZRKK010000056.1:0-37063 GCA_045646305.1 Acutalibacteraceae bacterium | reverse complement strand
GACTTTTTAATAGTGACATAGCGGACAAGTTCTTTAACCGTGATGAAATAAATAAAATATTTGATGATTATATCAATGTTGATTCAGACAATTGGCGAAAAGTATGGACAATATATACATTTCTTGTATGGTATGAAGAATATTTTGTCAAAAGATAAAATAAAACACCCAAACTAATTACAGTTTGGGTGTTGTTTGTTTCTTGCGTTTTAGCCGCAAAAATGTTATACTTATTACTAAATTATTCGTTTTAAGATTTCGGAGCGATATTATGAGAAAAAATGGTATTTTAATGCCTATATTTTCACTCCCCTCACCCTACGGTATCGGAACATTTGGTGAAGCGGCATTTGAATTTGTAGACTTTTTACATAACGGTGGACAATCCCTATGGCAGATACTGCCTATCGGTATTACATCATTTGGTGATTCTCCTTATCAATCCTTTTCTTCCTTTGCAGGCAATCCATATTTCATTGATCTTGATTTACTCACAAAGGATGGATTGCTTTCCAAAGAGGAAATCGAAAGTTTTGACTTTGGTGACAATATTGAAAGCGTTGATTATGAAAAACTATATAACAATCGCTATAAAATTTTGAAAATTGCATTTAGCAGATTTAAAAAGGATGCTGAGTACGAAGCATTTGAAAAAGCAAACGCATATTGGCTTGATGACTACTCACTTTTTATGGCAATAAAAAATTCAAACCAAGGTGCTGCTTGGTACGAGTGGGACAAATCACTTAAAACAAGAGATGCTAACGCCATAACTACTGTGCGAAATCAACTTGCAAATGATATTGCATTTCACAATTTTTTACAGTTTATATTTAATAAGCAATGGACCTTGTTAAAACAATATGCTAACAAAAAGAAAATAAAAATAATCGGTGACATACCGATTTATGTGGCTTATGACTCAGCCAATGTTTGGGCAAACACAAAACAGTTTTTACTAGATGATGACTTTACACCAAAAGCAGTAGCAGGTGTTCCACCCGATGCATTTAGTGATGATGGTCAAGTCTGGGGTAATCCCCTTTACAACTGGGATTATATGCAAAAAACCAACTACTCTTGGTGGAAAGGTTATCTCAGCCATGCACTAAAACGTTTTGATATTGTTCGTATAGACCACTTTAGAGGATTCGAATCTTTCTTCTCCATCCCCTATGGTGATACTGATGCCAAACGCGGCAAGTGGGTAAAAGGACCTGACATTGATTTGTTTGATGCATTTACTACGGAATTCGGAAAAAATCTACCAATAATTGCCGAGGATTTAGGCGTTATCACCCCCGAGGTTGAAAAAATGTTAGCTTATACCAAATTCCCCGGTATGAAGGTGTTGCAATTTGCATTTAGCGGTAATAGCGATAACAGTTATCTACCACACAATATAACCAAAAACAGCGTGGTATACACCGGCACACATGACAACGATACCATTATGGGGTGGGTTGCTACTAGTGATGCTGATACCATTAAACAAGCAAAAGACTACTTTAATTACCAAAACGATAATGGATTTAACTGGGCTATGATAAAAGCGGCTATGAGCAGCGTTGCCGATACTTGCATTATACCTATGGCAGATTTGTTAGGGCTTGATTCAAAAGGTAGAATCAACACACCCTCTACCCTAGGCGAAAATTGGTCTTGGAGAATCAAACGCGAATGCATAAATCCATGGCTTAGCAACATCTTAAAAGAAAACACCGAACTTTACGGTAGAAATAATAAATGATAAAAAGGCTACGCTTTAAGCGTAGCCTTTTTGTTTTTTAATAATATTTATTATCTCTTTTGCGTCCTATCAATACCATAAACGGTATTGCCGCAAGCGAAAATAACGCACCTACCATAATACCCGCTTTCATACCAAGGGTTTCTGACGATATTGACAACGATTGCGCCCAACCGTTTAAAGTAGGACTTGCTATTACTAGGTCGGTAACAATGCCCGAAATTTGTGGACCTATTGCCGCACCCAAGTCACCACCCGATGCCATCATAGCAAATATAAACACACCGCCTGTGGTAATTCGCTCGGCCGATACTATAAGACTCCCCGGCCACAGCATAGAAACGCAAAATCCCGTAAAAGCACACGTAAAAAGTCCTATAACCGCCACGTTTGTAAGTGCAGCTATAATATAACAAACAGTAGCACTTATGGCGCCTAGCACCAATATTTTTCCGATGCTTTTTCCAAACTTTGCATAAAGAGTGCGTCCGAGTCCCAAAAACGCTGCAAAAAGTGCCACACCAAGTATATCACCCCACACTTTAGGTATGTTTAACGCCTGCTCCAAATAACCAGAAGACCATTGCTGCATAACCTGTTCAGCAGCACCACCAAAAAATATTGCCAATACACAAAACCAAAGCATTGGCTTTTTTAGTATCTCCCCGGCCCCCGATGCTGACTCCAGCGTATCAAGCTTTGGTACGTTAGCGCCAATAAACAAAACGATTGAAGATATTGGCAGCAACATAAATATTAGCGCTAAATACTGCCAATTGTGATTACCAAATATTTTTAAAAACAACGTACTTGCAGCAACAACACCCACTACACCCCATGCATAAATAGAGTGCAACTTGCTCATTTCTCGGTCGGGATTATCACTAGGTATTGCCGCTATAACAGGGCTTATAAGCACCTCGTTAAAACCACCTGACGCCGAAAATACAATCGTTCCTATAAGCAATCCTATGTATGCACTATTTGGAAAAAATATCGGCCAAACAGCATAAATCAGCATGCCTATTGTAGCAAGCACAGGAATGCATTTAACCGATTTTTCTATATTAAATTTATGTGGAAAGAATGACAATAATAAATCTATACCCAGTTGGGTTAAAAAGTTAATTAAAACCAATAATCCCAACAAAGTGTATGATATGCCATAAAGTTTATGAAAGGTCATAAACAACACGGCCGAAAAACATGCCACAACCGACATTGTTATATTAGACGTATAGCACGCCCACTTAAGACGTTTATAATTTATATCCATTATTTTATTCCCAAAAGTTTTTGCGCGTTTTTATGCGTAATCTTATCCATATCATCACTTGACAATTCCAAACTATCAAGCAAACGCATTTCCATTTTTGCAGTGTGCCATGGAGTATCGGTGCCAAAAAGCATTTTATCGGCTGTGTGTAGCTCGATTATCTTTTGCGCATAATATTTTGGCATCATACCATAACCCATAGACACATCAAAATAAATATTTTTACCACAAAGATATTTTATAACATCATCGCCACAATTTATTCCTCCCCAATGTGCCGCTATAACCGGAGAAGAAAACCACTCTAACGCTCTTGCCATTTTTTTTGGCGTTGCGCCATAAGGTGGTGCAAAAGCATAATCTAAACCTGCGTGAAAAATGGTGATAAGACCAAGTTCAGAAATCTTTTTATAAAGAGGCTTAAGTCGAATATCATCAACATTAAAACCCTGATAATCCGGATGCAACTTAACACCTACAAGCCCTAACTCTTTTATTCTTTCTAATTCTCTGAAAGCATCTTCGCTAAATGGAAAAACACTTCCAAAAGAAAAAATGTCTTTTTTATTATTTATACTTGCGGCAAAATCATTTACTGCCGTTTGTTGATGAGCATTAGTCGCAATATTTAATACAACCGATACATCAACCCCGCCTTTTTTCATAGAATCTTTTAGTCCTGACACTGTGCCATCAGTATGTGGCTCTAGTCCACCCGACACAAAGCTAAGTTTAGGTATGGCAGCGGTTGCGATCTTGTCGGGGAAAGCGTGTGTGTGAAAATCTATAAGCATTTAAAAACCTCTTTTATGTGATAATTTTATTATCACCATGCGTAAATATAAAATTCGGCGCAGCGCAAAAACGCCACACCGAAATTTTAAAAATTAGTGAGTCTTGCGCCACTCATCTGCCTTTTCGGCTGACATTCTCTTAATATTTTCTTCTGGGTGAATTGAATCAACACCGCCATTTACATAAAGAAAATATTTACCACTCTCGGTTACATAAAGGCTTTCTTCATAGCCATCGGTATCACCAAATACACCGTAAGTATGTTTTTTTATAAGAGCTGCTGTTTCGGTATCATATTCTACCTTACAAATAATTTTTTTCATTAATTTTCTCCTTTTGTTTTTTTCGTATACATTATATATTGCAAAACAAAAAATTTCAACTGTAAGTTATATACAAAAACCGAGATGTTTTGCATCTCGGTTTTTTAAGTAAAATTATTTTACAAACTTAAGGGTCACAATTTCAAAGTTTGATACAGGAACAGTAACCTTGTTACCAACGAATGCTAACTCTTGCTCCTCGTTTTCCATAAGGTCGCAAAGGTATGCTTTGCTAAATCCATCAGCTACTGTAATAGTAGCGTTTACACGGCGATTAAACGCATCATACATACGAACTATCATACCACCATCAGCTTCAGCTTTTTTAACAGTTTCAACGATAACATTTGACTTATCGCAAGAAACAAGTGAGAAGTTATCAGACAATGTACCACTGTTTGCCTTAACCTTCTTAACTGTAAGAGGCTGATTTAGCGCATACGCCTCATTTATAAGACCTGCCTCACGGAAATCACCCTCGTAAGCCATAATTGAATATGTAAGTTTGTGTTCGCCTTGATCTGCTTCCTCGTTTGGATATTGGCTACATTTAAGCACGGTAAGTTTCATTGTGCTTCCTTCGGTATTAAAGCCATATTTGCAATCATTTAGCAAACCTACACCATAACCACTATCAGCAACTGTAATCCACTTGTGACCACAAACCTCAAACTTAGCAGCATCCCAACTTGTATTTTGATGTGTTGGACGCTCAATATGACCAAACTGTGTTTCATAAGTAGCGCTATTAGCAAGAATATCAACAGGGAAAGCAACTTTCAAAACCTGATGATGCTCGTGCCAATCAAGCTCGGTATCAAAGTCGATACGATTTGTATCTGAATAAAGCCAAATATTTTGAGAAATTTCAGAATCAAGATATTTTTTAACAACCTTAAAACCTGCTCTAGAACCATCATTTATAGGAGTGATTTCAGCTTTATCATCAAGCACCCATTTCTTTTCTTTATAATAATCGGTAATTTCCCAGTTATCATAAAGGCGTGGGTAATCTTCAAACGCTTGGAATTCGTTACCAAACTCGCCCTCTTTTAATACCTGGCGATTAGCTGATTTATCAAATAATTCTACTATTCGACCAGCAGAATCGAGTGTCATTTTGTAGAACTTATTTTCAGCTGTAAGTCCATCAACTTTTACACTGGTTAAATCATTAAAGTCATTTATAACCTTAAAGCCAAATGGCGCGATAGCCTCGTTAAGTTCTACAGTTTTACCATCAATATTTGCAATACCCTTACGTTCAAAACCTGATGGATTATAAACAAGAACACCGCCATTTGTGGTAATATTATTTGCGATAACATCCATCTTTTCGTTTACAACGCTATCGGTATACTCAGCAATCTGTTTGTAGTCAACATCGGTACCATCATAAACCTCTTTAATAGATGAGCCCGGGATAATATCATGGAACTGGTTGTGCAAAACAAGATTCCAGTTGTTATATAGACCTTTTGCATCATACTCGCTTCCAAGCATTGAACCGATGTATGAAATACCCTCTGCTTTACCCAAAGCCATTTCGCTAAGGCGATTACCGCGTTTGTTCTTTGCCATAGATGTGTATGTACCACGATGAAGCTCAAGGTACAATTCGCCAACCCACTTAGGTGTACGTTTAAGATTTTTACAAGCAGTGTCAAATTCTTCGCGTTTTTTGTCAAGATGCTCAATAAGTGTTGGCAATTTTGTCACTGGCATACCCGGTATACCATACGCCATACGGCGTTGTTTTTCGAGCATTTCTTTGGTAGGACCGCCACCGCCATCACCAAAACCGTAGGTTGTAAGTGCGCGTTTAGAATATTGTTTTTGACTAAACTTATTCCAAGCGCCTTTTATTTCAGCTGGGTTATTGTGCGCTACATAAGTGGTATATCTAGGCGCATTTATACCGGTATAATTTTGAGCAGTTATAAAGTTTGTGAAAATCTCTGTACCATCAAGACCTTGCCACATGAATGTATCAACAGGCATAGTATTGGTTTCGTTCCAAGAGATTTTTGATGTTACAAAGTGGCGAATACCACTCTTTTTAAGTATTTGAGGAAGTGCAGCCGAATAGCCAAAAACATCTGGCAAGAATAAAATTTTATTGTCTACGCCGAACTCATCTTTAAAGAACTTTTTACCTTGGAAAATTTGGCGAACAAGACTTTCACCGCTAATAAGGTTACAGTCAGCCTCAACATACATTGAACCTTCTGGTTCCCATCTACCCTCAGCAACGAGTTGTTTTAGTTCCTCATATTTTTCAGGTGCTTCTTCTTTTAAGTAGCGATAGAGTTCTGGCTGAGAAAGCATAAACTTATATTCAGGATACTTTTTCATAAGTGCTAAAGCATTGGTAAAACTGCGCTGAATTTTTTCTCTCGTTTGAGCACGTGCCCAAAGCCATTCGATATCGATATGAGTATGCGCTATACAGTCAACAATTGGTTTGCCTTCTTCGGTACAAACCTTTTCGTAAAATTCTTCCTTAATAAACTTAAGCGCTTCTTTTACACTTGCTTTGTATTCCTCACTGCGAGGTTTACGGAAGTCAACAAAATTACATGTTTGTTCGAGCACTGGTATAATTATTTCGTGTGGATCCTCATTCTGAAGATGCATCATAAACACATCGTAAGGCACGCGAATATCGTAATAAAGTTGTTCACTTGGTTCATCTAGTTCACACATTGACATAAAAAGTGGAACATTGTTTTTTTGTAAACCTAGATAGAAATAGTTATACATTGTATACTCGGTATCAGGTTCCAAATAAACTTCGGTATGGTTTGTATCAATACCTTGTACCATCTCACCATTAAGATAGATAAGTCCTTGTGGATTTGTGCCATCCCACTCGCCCTCATATCCTGTAGTACACTTGATATAATATGATGTATCCGCTTTTGCCGGTGGTGTTTTAAATGAAGCTCTAATCCAATAATGAGCATCCCGACCGGTCATTCTGGTATCCTTTGTAAAAGGCTTCCAGCCAGCATCTTCCGAAGGAAAACTATTGTCGGTTTTGTAGTCGCACTGCACATACTCTGCGCCTTCAATATCGTAAAGTTTTGTGTTTGCGAACTGATTTAGTTTTTGCCAAGTTATTCTGATTTTTTCATCAACAAACGACATAAAACATCCACCTTTTTAAATTTATTGTTTTATGATTTAATTTTATTATATACGTGGTTGAAAAGCAAGTGCTTATGTGATATTATAATTATGGTATTTTGATATTTGGAGAATATTATGGAAGCTAAACTACTGACCGAAAAATACGAATTTGACGAAAACCTCGAATGCTTGTATCGTTATGTATACAGTGATACCGAACACTTTAACCTACACTGTCACGAGTTTTATGAATTTTTTCTTGTTTTAGATGGAAATGTACAACATCTTATAAATGGCAAAAAAACAAGACTTACAAAAGGTAGTCTTGTTTTTATAAGGCCTAATGATACTCACGACTATGTCAGCATTAATTCAAAACCATTTTCTTTTCTTAATATATCATTTACTTCAAATACAGCCGAACAAATTTTTAATTTTTTGGGCGAGGGTTTTAATAGTATTCAATTAAAAAACGCATCTATGCCACCCGAAATAATGCTTAACAGTTATGAACTTAAACGCTTTAACAACCGATTCGACAGCATAAAGGCTATTGACCCTAAAAATATCGCAGAACTAAAAACTGCTATGCGAAGCTTTTTATTCAATACATTTACTAGATACTTTTCTTCTGTAGAAACCACACATGAAAGTATGCCAATCTGGCTTGAGCAGATGTGTGACAAGGTAAAGCGTGATGGTAATTTTGCACTAGGGTCTGAGTACTTTTTCACCCTTTCAGATAAAAGCCGTGAACATATATCGCGAAGTCTTAAAAAACATACAGGTATGACAGTAAGTGAATATATAAATTCATTACGACTAAACTTTATAGCAAATATGCTACGCAACTCTAACTACAACATATCGCAAATCATTTTCGATAGTGGTTTTAACAACATAAGCTGGGCAAGTGAATGTTTTAAACTAAAATATGGCATGACAATGCGCGAATATAGAAATAGCGATAAGATTAATTAGTAAAAATTAAAGAGTACCAACCTAACGGAAGGTACTCTTTAACTTGGTGGGAGATGGTGGATACTCTGCGCCCCTTGATTTTTCGACCACTCCGAGTGGTTGCGAAAAATCGGCGTTGCTCGAGACTTCACAGTCCCAAAACGCTATCGCGCGTTTTGGGCTGCTTCGACTGAACCACCTTCGGCGGTTCTCATCCAAAACTACGCATTTCTGCCAAACAAAAAAGACACCCTGAAGGTGTCTTTTTTGCTTGGTGGGAGATGGTGGATTCGAACCACCGAAGGCTTAGCCAGCAGATTTACAGTCTGTCCCCTTTGGCCACTCGGGAAATCTCCCTTATTAAATTTAATGCACTGTGGAGCTGGTGGACGGACTCGAACCCCCGACCTGCTGATTACAAATCAGCTGCTCTACCAACTGAGCTACACCAGCATTTTCAAGTGCCAAAATAATATAACACACTTGAGAGCGAATGTCAAGAAAAATTTTTAAAAAAATTAATAAATTTATTATTGACAATTGAATTTGTTTGTGTTAAAATGGCATTTGCACACGGAGAGGTATCGAAGCGGTCATAACGAGGCGGTCTTGAAAACCGTTTGGCGCAAGCCACAAGGGTTCGAATCCCTTCCTCTCCGCCATTTTTTTTATTTATAGGGTTTTTTTAACCGTTCAGCATTTGGAGTAGTACTCAAGTGGTGACGAGGCGCCCCTGCTAAGGGCGTAGGTCGGGTAACCGGCGCGAGAGTTCAAGTCTCTCCTACTCCGCCAGTTTAAGAAGCGTATCCTTTTGGATATGCTTCTTTTGCTTTTGTTTGACTTATAAACTATAAATTGATATAATCTTGAAAGACTAATATATAGATTAATATTATATATAAAGGAGTAAATATATGTTACCTATAAACAATTTAAAGCCAAATTCGGTTTTTAAATATTTTGAACAATTATCCTCTATACCTCACGGTTCTGGAAATATGGAAGCTATCGCACAATTTTGTGTGAATTTTGCGAAAGAACATGATCTTAAATATATTCATGACACAACCCATAATGTAATCATTTTCAAAGATGGAACATTAGGTTATAGAGAAAGTGCGCCTATTATTTTACAAGGACATCTTGATATGGTGTGTCAAAAAACACCTGACTGCGATATAGATTTTGAAAAAGATGGATTAGATTTATATATAGATGGCGATTTTATAAAAGCAAAAGGAACAACCTTAGGTGCCGACAATGGAATTGCTGTTGCAATGATTTTGGCAATACTTGAAAGCAACGACCTTGCTCACCCACCTATTGAAGCAGTTTTCACAACCGATGAAGAGGTAGGTATGGTTGGCGCACGAGCACTTGATATGAGTGTTTTAAAAGGTAAAAGCATGATAAACCTTGATTCAGAAACCGATGGTTTAGTTACTGTATCTTGCGCAGGCGGTAGCGATTTTAAGGTTAACATCCCACTTAACACCATAAAAAAGAATGGCAAAAAAATCACACTTACACTAAGCGGATTACAAGGCGGTCACTCAGGTGTGGAAATACACAAAGGCAGAGTAAATGCTGATATACTTGGTGGCAGAATTTTAAATCACATAAAAAACAAAATAGATTTTGACATTATATCGGTAAACGGCGGCAATAAACCAAATGCCATACCAAATTGTTTTACATCCGAACTTTGTGTGTCTGACAGCGAAACTTTTTGTAAAATCACTCAAGAATATTTCGATATTATAAAAAACGAAATAACTGATCGTGAAAAAGATTTTACTACAGCTATTGATGTTTTTGATGAATCTGAATATTCTGTGCTTAACGAGAATTTAAAAAACAAACTCATTTACACTTTATTATGCGTTCCTGATGGTGTATGTACAATGAGCGCCGAAATTGATAGTTTGGTTGAAACTTCGTTAAACTTAGGCGTTTTACAAACAAATGAAGACAGCATCATTTTGCATTTTGCTTTACGCAGCAACAAGCAATCATCACTCTCGTTTTTAGAAGAAAAATTATCAGCTTTTTTCAAAAATCAAAACCTCGATTATGAAACTTATGGCCACTATCCGCCATGGGAATACCGTGAAATCTCGCCACTAAGAGAATTATATTGCGACACATACTATCAGATGTTTAACTCCTATGCCACTATTGAGGCAATTCACGCAGGTCTTGAATGTGGAGTGTTTGCAGGTGAAATAAAAGATTTTGACTGTATTTCTATCGGTCCTACAATGCACGATGTTCATACAACACGTGAAAAGTTGAGCATCAGTTCAACCGAAAGCACATTTAATCTAATTATTAAAATGCTGGAAAAAATAAAATAAGGCTCAATTTGTATTGCCTTTTACACTTTAATGTGATAAAATATCTTGACTTTAAAATACTAAGGAGAACTTATGGAAAACAAAAACGAATTCAAACCCTATGTACCTGCTGAAAAAGTTACCACCGAACTTACCGTAACTTCTATCATCATGGGTATTATTTTGGCCGTTGTTTTTGGCGCGGCAAATGCATATTTAGGTCTACGTGTTGGTATGACCGTGTCGGCATCGATTCCGGCGGCAGTTATCGCTATGGGTGTTATACGTATAGTTATGCGCCGTAACTCTATTCTTGAAAGCAATGTTGTACAAACTATCGGTTCAGCGGGTGAGTCACTTGCTGCTGGTGCTATTTTTACACTCCCTGCGTTATTTTTATGGGCAGCTGAGGGTAAAATGGAAAACCCCAGCCTTATAGAAATTACGCTTATCGCACTTATCGGCGGTCTTCTAGGCGTATTCTTTATGATACCACTTCGAAACGCATTAATAGTTAAAGAGCATGGTATTCTCCCCTATCCTGAAGGCACTGCTTGTGCCGAGGTTATGCTCGCAGGCGAAAAAGGCGGGGCTAACGCATCCACCGTATTTGCAGGTCTTGGCTTTGCAGCAGCATTTAAATTTATAATTGATGGTTTAAAGGCTGTATCAGGCGAAATCACTCTTAAAGTAAAAGGGTTTGCCGGTGAAATAGGCACACAAATTTACCCTGCTGTAATGAGTGTTGGCTATATTTGTGGCGCACGTATATCATCGTTTATGTTTGCTGGTGGCGTACTTAGCTGGTTGGTAATTATTCCACTTATCGTTCTTTTTGGTGGCGATCAAGTGTTATATCCTGCTAGTGTATCGGTAAGTGAGCTTTACGAAAGTGGCGGAGCTAGTGCTATTTGGAGTAGTTACATTCGCTATATCGGCGCAGGCGCTTTGGCAGCCGGTGGTATAATAAGCCTTATTAAATCTATGCCACTTATCATAAAAACTTTTGGTGGCGCTATGAAGAGCATGAAAGGTTCAGGCACAGCTTCAGGCGAACGCACTGCACAAGAAATAAATCTAAAAATAGTACTTACAGCCATTTTAGTGCTTACCGTGCTTATTTGGTTAATTCCTGCTATTCCCGTATCACTTTTAGGCGCATTTATTATAGTTGTTTTTGGCTTCTTTTTCGCTACCGTTTCTTCTCGTATGGTAGGACTTGTAGGAAGCAGCAACAACCCTGTTTCAGGCATGGCAATCGCGACATTACTTATCGCTACTGTTATACTAAAAATAACAGGCGCTGACGGAATCGTTGGTATGAGTAGCGCTATCGCAATTGGCTCTATAATTTGTATTGTTTCGGCCATTGCCGGTGACACATCTCAAGACCTAAAAACAGGTTATATATTAGGAGCTACTCCTCGCAAACAGCAAATTGGTGAGGTTATTGGCGTTGTGGCATCTGCACTTGCCATAGGTGGTACACTTTATTTACTTGACAAAGCATGGGGATTTGGTTCTGACGAACTTGGCGCACCACAAGCAACTCTTATGAAACTTATTGTAGAGGGTGTTATGGGTGGCGATTTGCCATGGACACTTGTATTTATTGGCGCTTTTATCGCTATCGTTATAGAACTTATCGGCATTCCTGTTTTACCATTTGCAATAGGCGTATATCTACCTGTTCAGCTTAACGCTTGTATTATGGTGGGCGGTCTTATTCGATTAGCACTTGATAAATTAAAACGTGATGACAAAGAAAACGTTGTAAACGATGGCATACTTTTCTGCTCGGGTATGATTGCCGGCGAGGGCCTTGTCGGTATACTACTTGCTTTACTTGCAGTATTCGGCGCTGACAAAGTGTTTGACCTATCAGCAAAACTTGGTATACCTAGCACAGTTTCTAATATAGGTGGTATTGTTCTTTTCGGCGTTATAATTCTTACTGTTCTTAAATTTACAGTTTGGAAAAAGCGTGATAAAGCATAATGAATAAACAAATCGAAAACAATTATCTAGAAAAAATTCCTTTCCACAAGCAAACTCTAGTCTGGAAAAAGGATGAAAACAACATAGTGACTCTCGAAATCGAAAATCGCGGCTTAGCAAATCGCATAGCGCAAAAGTTTTTGAAAAAACCTAAAACCAGTTTCATACATCTTGATGAGTTTGGTAGCTTTGTATGGCTTCAAATCGATGGTAAGCGCGATATAATTGCCATTGGTGAGTTAGTGCGTGAACATTTCGGGCAAAAAGCCGAACCACTTTATGAACGTTTAGCGCAATATTTCAAAACACTTGAGAGTTACGGTTTCATAATTTTTTGAATTAAGAATCGGTGAAAAATAATGTATGATGAATTAACGCCCGTTGATATTAAAAAAATGCAAGATGAGCTTGACCATCGCATTACAGTAGTACGCCCTAAAATATTAGAAGAGGTAAAATTTACCCGTAGTTTTGGAGATTTATCCGAAAATTTCGAGTACCACGCAGCAAAACGTGAACGCGGCAAAAATGAAAGCCGCATTAGATATTTGCGAAACATGATAAAAACCGCTATAATAATAGATACAAAAAGCGATGATGACTCAGTTGGCCTTTTTGACACTGTTACTTAATAAGTTGAAGAAGATGATTGTGAAGAAATAGTTCGTATTGCTACATCTTTGCGCCGCGATCCATTTCAAAGTATAATTAGTAAAGAATCACCTTTGGGTTCAGCATTAATGGGCAAAAAAGTTGGCGACCGTATCGAAATAAAAGTTAACCCCGATTATAGTTATTACATTGTAATAAGAAATATCGAAAAAGGCTCAGATGATGAGTCATTAGAAATAAGAAAGTATTAAAAATCACCCAAACCAAGATTGGTTTGGGTGATTTTCTTTATTTAAAGTGAATTTTCTTTTGTGAATTTAATAAGCTCATCAACGGTTGTAAATGCAACACCTACATAAGTATCAGCAGCACCATAGTAAAGAGCTATTCTACCTGTGTCAGCATCACAAAGAGTCGATACAGGGAACACAACGTTTGGCACGTCACCTGCACGTTCATATATTTCACGTGGGCCTAGTACATAGTGTTTTGTACGGTAAAGGACTTTAGTTGGATCATCAAGATCCAAAAGTGCAGCACCCGCATAGTAACAAAGACCATTACATGTTCCCTTTACACCGTGGTAAATAAGAAGCCAACCTTCATCTGTTTCGATAGGTGTTGGACCGCCACCTACCTTACTGCTTTGCCAACCATTTGCAGGTGTCATAACTAGACGATGTTTGCCCCAATATGTAAGGTCAGGACTTTCACTATAATAAATACTACCAGCACCAGGTGTACCGTGACCTGCCTCTGATGGGCGTGAGAACATAACATATTTACCATTTATCTTGCGAGGGAATAATACGCCGTTACGGTTATATGGCAAAAATGCATTTTCCATATGATAGAATTTTTCGAAATCATCGGTATATGCCATACCAATTGTAGGATCCCAGTTTGACATACCTGTACACCAAACTATATAATATCTACCATCAAGTTCACAAACTCGTGGGTCGTAACCATACTCATAAGGTACACCATCGATTTTATTTTCAAATTCAAGTGGTTCGTCATTAATATCCCAATGAATACCATCTTTACTTTTACCTACGTGAAGTTTTGGCAACATATCGGTACGATCACAACGGAATACTCCACGGAACTCACCATTAAAAGTTATAACCGAACTGTTAAATAAGGTATTCGCCTTTTTAATATCTTTGTATGAAAGAATAGGGTTTTCGGTATATCTCCAAAAAACCTCATCACAATCAACTGGTTTATCTTGCCAAGGCATATTAGGAATTGATTTACCATTTATTACTTTTGCCATAATGTCAGCTCCTTTTAATATTTAACGGACTAACCTAAATATACTATAATTTGATGAATTTTTCAATAAAAAATATTTAGAATTTAAAACCACTTGACCGAATTTGATCAAGTGGTTTTGCGTTTTTAATTAAAATGAATTTTTCTTTACAAAATCAATGAGTTCATCAACAGTTGTATGAGCTATACCTACAACAGTATCCGCTGCGCCATAATAGATAGAAATTCTACCTGTATCAGCATCACAAAGAGCAGATACTGGGAATACAACATTTGGTACATCGCCAACACATTCGTAAATTTCGCGAGGGCTAAGTATGTATTTCTTACTACGATAAAGAACTTTTGTTGGATCATCCAAATCAAGAAGCGCTGCGCCCGCATAATAGCAAAGACCATTACAGGTTCTCTTAACGCCATGATAAATAAGTAGCCAACCTTCATCTGTTTCAATTGGGGTAGGACCAGAACCTATCTTACAAGATTGCCAACCGCCTTTTGGTCCCATAACAAAACGATGACGTCCCCAAAATTCTAAATCTTTACTTAAACTACAATGAATACTACCAACAGTAGGATTACCTGGCGCCATAGGGCGAGTAAACATTGTGTAATATCCGTTTATCTTACGTGGGAATAACGAGCCATTACGGTTAAATGGTAGGAACGGATTTTCCATAAGATGGAATTTTTCAAAATCTTCAGTCCATGCCATTCCAAGTGCTTCGGACCAATTGCCGCTATACGCATTTCTACACCAAATTATATAGTACTTACCTTCTAATTCGCAAATACGTGGGTCATAACCATATTCGTATCCCTGACCCTCAATTTCGTTTTCAAACTTAAGAGGTTCATCTTCAATATCCCAGTTGATACCATCCTTACTTTTACCTTTATGTAAAAGTGGAAGCATATCGGTTTTGTCACAACGGAACACACCGCGAAACTCACCCTTGTAGGCTATAACAGAACTGTTAAAAAGGCTGTTAGCATCCTCGATGTCATCGCGTGTAAGAATTGGATTAAGACTACTTCTCCAGCATACATCTTTACAGTTCGCAGGTTTTTCCTCCCAAGGAATGTTTGGAATAGAAGTACCGTTAAGCACCTTTGCCATAAAATCAACTCCTGATTGTTTTTTCTTTTAATATACCATTTTGAAATATAAATGACAAGAATTTTTTCAACCTGTTGCGGAATTATTTTTACTGTTAGCATATTCTTTTGGTGTGATTCCGTATTTTTCTTTAAATCTACGACTAAAATTGCGAACAGTACCAAATCCGCTTTCAAGACACGCATCTATTACACGATTACCATTTTTTAAAAGTTTTTTGGCATAATCAAATCGCTTTTCTGCCAAATAATCATTAAAACACATACCCGTGCGCCGTTTAAACTCACGACTAAAATATGCAGGTGAAACACTAAATTTTTCTTTAATAACACTAAGGGTTATCTCATCTCTAAAATTTATGTTAATAAATCCAATCGCTTGTGAAATATTATCAGATGCATATTTCTTTTCATAACTTACAGCCTTCATACCAAATAAATCGAGAATTATTATTTCAATCAAATTTTTTAGCTGCAATATGGCGTAATCACGATTCGATTTAAAAACTTCAACAAGATATTTTAAATCCCCTACTGTTTTTTGATTCACCGATTTTACAACATCAGCATTTAAATACGTAAGCATTTGAGCTACCTCTGGTGACATATCCTTAGCAAAAAAATGAACTGTTATAGTTTTTAGATTTTCAGTTTCATAGCCGTGAAAATCCATTGGAGTTATAAAAAGCAAATCGCCTTGCTGAACGGTATAGGACTTATCGTTTATGCGATGTACGCCATTACCCTCGGTAATATATTCAAGTTCGTAAAAATCGTGTTGATGAAGAGGATGATTTTGACTGAGCACATTTTGACTAACCAAAAAGTCACCGATTTTTCTGCGGTGTTGTTGATTATATATTAAAGGAATTGTTTTCTTTTTCATCTTACATAATACCCGCTTGTCATATTTTTCTTTACACTGATTATAATGTCTCCTGTATCGGTAATAATTTCGCATTTACCACCCTCGGTGGTGTTAGGTAAATTAATTTCTCCTGTATCCGTTTTGCAAACAAATATCTTACTTGTAAGCAAATTGCCACTAACATCACCTGTATTGGTTTGTACAAACAATTCATCTGCATCACATTCATCAATTGTTACATCACCAGAGTTTCTGGTTATATAAAAACTTTTTCCTGCATCAACTTTTTCAAGCTCGATATCACCTGTACTACCACTTGAAGCAAATGATGCGCAGTTTACATTTGACACATCGATATCACCTGTCGTTATGACAAGATTTATATCCCCTGCGGTAATATTTTCAATTTCGATATCTCCTGTAGATAATTCAAAATTCAAATCATTTATAGTAGATGCCTGACAGTCAATATCACAAGTTGAACCTTTAATATCAATGCTGCCAAATGTAAAATCGTTTGGAATTTCTATATCCCCTGTACTTGCTTTTATCAAAAGAGAATTATATTTATCTTTCGGTAAATACAATTTAATCACAGTAGTATCAAAATTAAATAATGCTATATGGTCGTACCATTCTCTTGTATCATTAATTCCTATTTCAAGGGTTAAATCTTGTATAGATACTGTATGCTTTTCTTTTTCTGACTCCAAACATTCTATTTTACAATTTTCATCTTCCGACCTTAAAAACACAACATCAGCTGTGTTTGTTTTTAACGAAATATTTTCAAACTGATCGGTTATATTATATATGTTAGTTTCATACTTAGCTGTATCAAGGACTTTGAAATCCCATTTTAGTGAATTCATAACACCAACAAAAATTATACCGCCAACAAGTATAAAAGATATCGCTATAATAAGCCATACTATTATTTTCTTTTTCATTACGCTTACCTCTTTCTTAAAAAGCAAGATTTAATCCAAAGTGTAATTTTTTTTGTAAGATATATCATACCTTTGGTTGTAATTTGGCACACAAAGAAAAAAACTATGCTAAACCCTATAAGAAATAATCCCACAGCTAACATTATCATTCCTGCATGAAAGTTTTGCCCTGTTATGAATAGAATTACCGCTACTGCAAAAGCACCAAATACGCTGCCTAAAAAAGCAACTTCACACGCCCAAAGTGATATAACAACCGACCACAAGGATATATAAATCGCCATTACAACAGCAATAGCTGAAATAATAAGGGATAACCATATCGGTGAACCTAACACCAAAAGCACTATCTCGCCTACGCTTATACGGCGTTCGGGTTTGATTTTTTGTTTTACAAGTTTAGTTATTGGAGTATCTATCAAAATTTGTTTAGCTATTTCATCAATGCTGCCTATTTGTGATACTGCATCTTCCTCGCTAATTCCTTCTTCTATTTGGTCTGCCAATATTTCGCTATAAAAATCAAGTGACTTTTGTATATCTTCATAAGGCAAACCATAAAGCGCTTCTTCAAGTAATTTTAAAAACTCTTGTACAGTCATTTTTCTTCCTCCCTTGTTACAAAATTATATATGCCTATCATTTCGTTCCACTCATACTTAAAATCTTCTATTCTTTTAAGTCCTAAATCAGTTATATGATAATATTTTCTAAGTCTACCATTATACTCTGCTGTACGAACTGTAAGCAATTGGGCTGTTTCAAGCCTACGCAAAATCGGATAAAGCGTAGACTCCGATATTTCCACATAAGGTTTTATATCTTTTATAATTTGATAACCATAGGAATCTTCATCTTTTATAGCTGATAATACACATATATCCAAAAGTCCTCGTTTAAGCTGAATATCCATAACATACCTCCCCTTGCACAATACTATACCACGCATAGTATACATTGTCAAGAGCGTTTTTAATTAAAAAAGACAGTGGCTAGGGTGCGTACCCTAAAGGACAGTGCAATAAGATACGAAAACGCCCGAAGTTTTTAATATTTCCTTTCTTTGTTAGTCAGGCTGTGCTATAATATAACTAGTCGATAAATCCCAATTTGTTTAACATAATATCGAAAACTTTAATTAACACAAACGGCAGGTGAAACGAATGAACGATTTAAACTTTAGTATAACTTTAAATAACCATACTTTTAATATTCGAACTAATAATAGACAAACACTATGTTCGTATGTGTTAGATGATATCTACAAGACATCTTTAGTCTTTGCGTCAAATACTTATGCAAATGTAAAATACAAAAACGCAAAATTTAGCGGTACTGTTACGAAACAAAACATTTGGCAATTGTTCCTTGACTCGCATCTAGTAATCCAAAAAAAGTATAATATGTTTTATTTTGAAACAACAAAACAAAATGTTGCTGTAGAAAAAGCAACTGTTCACGGCCTATTAGATTATTCCGAAAATGTTTTATTCCTATATGATTTACTAATCAAAGGATTTCCTGAATTATATTCTGCTATTGAAGACAAAGCAGAATTTAAAAATCAACTGTGTGATTTTTTAGAAGAAAATTACTGTGATGTTGAATACCCTAATGAAATATTGGAATATGAACATTTTGACGATGATGATATAGACAAAGAGCCCGCCAAAGAAAGAATTCCTGCAATTGATGAAATTGTAAACAATGTTAAAGAGATGTTTTCTTGTTTTCGTCAAGCAGAATTGGATGGTAATAGCAAGGAATTTATTTTCACCTTGAAAGAAGTAATTAATGAAGTCCCTGAATTATGTAAAATCCCACCTGCATTCTTAAACGAAGAATTGAAGAATTACTTAGATAAATATAGTGACGAATTAACCAAACCAGACATATATTACAATCGTGGCGACAGGTTATACGATATAGGCAAATGTCTTTACGACACATATCAGTATTCGGTTTTTATAAATACGCTTGAAAATAGAATAAATAAAATTCTTTCCACTATGGATAGTTCTATTGTAAATAAAGAAGAGTTATATTCCTATTTCAAAATAAAATATAACGCCGACAGTATCCCTAATGATAGAGAATTCACTCAAAGCGTTAAAGATTATGTCCGTAGTTATATGGATTTTTATAATCTTTATAATAAGTTTGTCAATTTGTTCGATTGTGATGATATTAAAATAGTGTGGGACACTAAAACAATTCAACTTTTTGAAAAATATGATAAAAAAGAGATATCAATTGATTCGCAATATTTCGCAGAGTATGAAGCATATAAGTATATCATACCTTATTACAGAAAGTACTTTTTTAGAAAAAACAGCAATAAATATAAACCCGTAATCGAAAAACTGCCTAGTTTTATTTCATACGCAACTTCAATATACGATATACTTTTCAAATATTATATACTAATTGATACTGAGGATAAAGTTCTTTATAATGAAGATGCCGACATTAATTCGGCTTACGAAGAAATAATTAAGATCTTGGGTGACTAATTTTTTGTAAAGGGTTTTAGGTTCTCCTAAAAAGCGGAAAGTGTGCCGTACAATTTCCCTGCTTGTTACGGTATAAGACAAAATTAAACGGATGTGTAGAAATTCTGCACATCCGTTTTTACTATCTAAAAATATAATACTTAAATAGTGATATTGTGAGACAGGTCTCACAGTGATATTTTGCCTGTCGGCAAAGTGATATTGAACCCTTGCGGTTTCAGTGATATTTTATTCATCCATAAACTGCCGAAGGCAATACCACTTGGACTTTAGTCCAAATATCACTGCGTAGCAAAAGAACTCGCCGTGCAGGCGAATAAAACCGGCGTTGTATCCTTACGGGTACAACGCCATACCACTGTCTTTTAAAATATATTACTTTTTATTTCGTTTTTTAAATATTTGCGCTCTAAACAATATTATGTTTAACACAACAAAGAAGGCCGCGAATATTCCAACTGTTACCCACTCATGACCCGGAGCATAAGTCGCTAATAACATAATCGGGAATCCAAACACAATAGCCGGAAAATTCTGATAGACAAGGTTGTCGGCTGCAGGTGTTTTAAAGTCGCCATCGATTTCACGAAGCAAAATAACACCTGTACTTGCAGTACCAGTAAGCATACCATACATTGCTAAAAATTGTTCTTCGGCATAATCTTTAAATAACGCTTTAGCGACAATACGGTTATACACATAAGTAACAACAAGTCCTGCAACACCAAGTATAAGCATGATTCCCCAATACTTTTCTAATGCATCAAGTCTAATTGCCGCAATACCTGCTACCACCATTATATCAAAGAAAAAATTGCTTGTTCTAGTTAACAAGAAGTTGTTTGTATAGTCTTTTTTCTGAGTAGAAATCTTCTTGAAAAATCTCATAATTGACTTTACTATTGTCGCAGACAATACACCAAGCAAGAAATTAAAACCATAAATTGTTGATTTCATACCAGGCAATACTTTACCAAGCAGAGTCATAAACACAAAACTAAGTATGTACGCCATAAAGATAAGCGCAACCTGAATAGTAAGTTTGTCTATGCTTTCTTGCATGGGGATTTCGTTTTCACTTTCTACTAATTCATTATTAAGTTTTTCTTTAGTGTCTGAAAGTTTTAATGTGCCACGTTTTTTCATTATGTTAAGGTGAATTACACCACCAAAACTTGCGCTTAAAAAGCCTAACGCTGCTATAGTAAGGCCAAAACTTTTACCACCTATAAAGCCATTTTCGGTTTCATATATATTACCATAGTTCATTGCTTGACCTGTTCCTTGACCATAACCAAAAGGAAGCAAAATACCAGCAGCTTTGAAAAGATCTTTAATTACAAATGCAGCAACAATTGTAATTAACATACCCACAACTGCTTGTAATAGATATGTAGATACCGTTGTAACGCCCGTATTAAAAATCTCAGTTGTTCGCTGTTTGGTAAGTTTATCATCTGAAGTTTTAAGTGTTGATGCAATAAAACCTAGCGCCAATGCATGATAAGTTATAACCTCTAGTGTTGCTGTGCCATTGCTGCCAAATGCTGCTGTATCAAACATAACTTCACCAGTAGCCCACTTATAAAAGGCTGCAACTACAATAAGAATACCACCACCCAAAACAGATGTTGGAATAAGTGAGTTGCGCATAAACGGTATGCCTTTTTTAATTATATTGCCAACTAACAAACTTCCAAGCAATACCGCAACTAAAAGTATTGTGCTCCAAACATTAGAGTCCCAAAAATTGTTCATTTTTTTCTCCTTTAAGTTGGTTTTTACGCCTATAATAAATATTTACATATTTAAGGGCGTTAAATCGCTTATCACCTTTTAATTGATAAACTTTATCATCTATGTATATGTTCGCTTTATTTCTACCAAGCACTGACACTGCTGAAATTTTATCAAACTCAAGTGTCATTTTATCTTGTGCACCATTGTTAAAAATGATTTTATCACCATAAAGTTCAATTTGTGCATTATCTTTAAACGGAACTTTTTTCTTGTTTATAATAACCTCAAAAATCGATGCCTCATCAAAAAACAGCGGAGCTGATATATAACTTTCAGTATCTAAGTTGCTTATAAATTCTTTTTGATAGTTATACCACTCAGCAACAAATTCAAATGGGAATTTGCAATTTGCGCCTTTTATAGTTTTGTTTGGCATATACTCAATTTTAGCGCCACAATTTTTACATTCACAAAACTCGTTATGACTTTCAAACTTAGAAAGTCCACAAAACGGACAAACATATATAGCACGTTCTAAATATTCAGCGCGTTTTTTGTGATAAAACTCTTGGTCAGCCACAGCCTCATCAACAAAAAGACCTTCCTCGATAACTTTAAACAATTCTTCGTTAGACATATCTTTATATGTTTCGGGTTCGATAACTTGTGATACATAGCCACGCATCTTACCCTTGCGCACAACATCACTCCAACGAGGCTCTGCCCCATAGCCACCCTCTATTCGATAAAGAGCTATAGGCAATTTAAGCATTTTAGCGAGTGAAGCAATTGAATCATTCATATATTCGGTTCTACCACTATATGTACGATTTCCTTCAGGGGCAATACAAATTGCGCCTCCCTCACGCGCTACGCGAATACACTGCTTAACAGCTTTAACATCACTTGTTTGTTTTTTAATTGGAATAGGCGCTACCAACCACCTGATTACTGAAGATAAAAATCCCATAGAAAAAATATCCTCAGTTGCAAGATAATATATAGGACCCTTAAATGCCAAGCCAACAAAAAATTGATCGAAAGGGGTTTGGTGATTGAGAAGTATAAGATATGGTGTTTTCTTTTGATCTTTAAATTTTTCTATTTTTATACCATATTTCATACGGGCGTATGGATACATAATCAAATATAATAGGTTTCTTACAATTTTATGTCGAAACTTAATCCACTTTTTTGTTTTTTTCTCCAAAACTGCATCCCCCTACCCTTAAATATTATTGTATAGATTATATCATAAAATAAAGTAAAAATAAAGTACAAATTATAAATTATAAATTAAATTCTCACACAAACAAAAACAAACGCCCTATTAAATATAGGGCGTTTGTCGTTAAAGTTTATTAGTAACCAAAATGGTTTCCGTTATTAAAGTCTTCGGTATCTCTTGTGATTATATCACGTCTGTCATCATACTGATAAACCCTTACATAATCGATTTCGAGGTTGATTTTATCTGGGTTAGCAGTTGTGCCTTCATCAGTTAGCATATCTGTGTGCATAACAGCCAATTCATCAGTAGCATTGTTATGATCTGGATTTGATGTATAAAGTACGTTATCAAACAAGAAATACATATACTGATTAGCGACTACAGCATCATCGACAACATCATAATCTTGTGGTTTCTTTCCACTATCGGTATTATATGTCATATTGCTTGAACCAACTATCGCATTGTCATCTTCTACACCATCGCCATTAGCATCATAAATATACAATGTGAAATTGAATTTATCAACGCCATTGGTACTCCAATAAAATCCGTAACGGCGAGGAGCAGTAAGTTGTTTTTGCAAACTTTCGATATAGTTCGCTGTAACTCGACCCAATAAGTTTTTGCTGTAACGAGTATTCCTTCCATCGGTGAAATCATGATATGCAGCACTTGTACTGAAATAGTAATCCTTGCTACCAAAGTTTTCTTTTTCTAAAGTATCTTTTGGTTTATCAGGATTATCCCAATCTATTAAATTTACAATGCCTTGGTTTGTATCAGCACCCACACGATAGAACTTATGAACATTAAGGTACAAACGATAATCATAACTGCCGGTTGTCTTTGTTTTTCTAACAGATGAATGGGTAATGCTTGGGTTTTGCATAAGTTCCCAAATATCAATCTCAAAATGGTTAGTTGGTATTTGATATTTATAGGTAGTTAAATCTGTAGAAACTGGTGTATTAGTTGTTCCATCATAGGCGTATTTTCCTACATTGTTAAGTTTATACACCTTGCTGAAAAGAGACTCAGTATAACGAGTATTATTATCAGCGCCATGACCTAACATCCACCAAGAAGCAAATGTATGACCATCAGATGGCAATCTACCATACATTTCGGCATAACCTTGTTTCCAAAGCATCGAATGATTTGCCTTTATAAGACCTGGGTTAGCGATAATATCTTCATCATCTACTGTATCACCAAAATCGTTAGCGCCATCCTGATCATAAAGTCTTACATAGCCCAATCTATCACTCACTTCGGTAGCGTATTCGGCCTTAACACCGCGGGTAATAGAAAGTTTACCATCCTCTACCCAATAAAGTTTGCTCATTTCTTTTTCGTTAGCCGATTCAACATTACGATAGTTGCCTGATGTTCCTCTGGCGGTTTCGCTGTTCATTTTGGTATTGTTCCAATTATCAAACGAAATTTGCGCATTCTCGCCCTCACTAGCATCTTCTACAACACCATCAAACTCATCGCCCCAAGCGTAATAAAGTGTTTTTTCGGTATCTGCTTTTCCATCATAGTTTGTGTCAACCATTACGGTTTTCGCTTGTTTTTCGTCAACAAGTGTTGCATTTTCAACTGTATATATAGCATTGTCATCGCGATTTGAATTGCTAATAAAATCGATTACAGCCTGTTCGACACCTGTAAAACTACCACCATTAAGCCATAATACACAGTTTTCTTCATCGTAAGTTATAGAATAATCGTTTACGTTATGACTGTTTTTGGAATACGCGCTGTAATTGGCAATATCGCCCACTATGATTTCAAGGCTACCCTTTGGACTTCCAGTTTTATCATTAGAGTGAACATAAACAGCAGTGCTATTACTATCTGTACCAGTCACAGTGTTTTTAGCGCTTACTACTTTTTGTATATCTACGCCACTTAATTGTTGCTCAAGATAAATTTCCAATCTACGAGCAGCATCGTAGTTATCATTTTCACCATAATAAATGCTTATTTTACCAAGTTCTGCATTACGCCAAAAACCATCAGAAATTTTATCATAGTCACCAACGATTTGACGATGCAATACAGCCATGTCGCTTATGTTAACATTTCCATCGCGATTAATATCACCATAAACATTTTCGTATCCAGGAGCCGAAAGAATCTTTTTACGCAATACGATAATATCTTTTGCGGTGTATCCATCGGATTTGCCATCGCTATCTATATCGATGTACTCACGTGATGCAGCATGGTTTTTAAGTCTTGGAATACTGTTTTCTTCTCCACTTATATACCATACATCACTATTGTTTGCTACATCAATATTGCCAATAGCACCCTTTTCATTAAAGTGAGCTGTTTTTTGTGTTGCACTTGAGTTTTCTGCAGCAATATAATAACAGTTTTGAACCTTAACTTTATTTTCGCCGATAATATGTAAATCACTTTCTTCACTTGAAACTTGACAGTTTTCTACCGAGCAACCAATAACTTGAGAACCAGCTTTTGTTTGGCCGGCAATAGCACCAGCATAAGAAGCGCCTGATACAAAACAACTGTTTCTTATGTGAAGATTTTTCACAACACCATTTTCCGCTAAAACAGGAATAAGACCTATTGCTTGATCATCACCTGCCGAAATACCGCTTACGGTGTGACCATCACCATCTAATTCACCGTTAAATTCAACATATACATATTTGTTTTTTATACTGTCTTGTGTAATCCATGACATACCAAAAGCATCAATATCACATGCTAATTTATAATAAACCCTATTATAAAAGTTCATACCACCCGAAGCAATTGCTCGAGCAAGGTCAAATGCGTTATAGATTAAATAAGGATCTTCTTTGCTTCCAGAACCGATAAGCTTATAGTACATACCGTATGTGCCTTGAGGATACGGACCACCATAAGCATTATAAGCGCCAGAACCATTAATTTGTTCAGCTATTTTTGAAGAATAAGTACCATATATTCCACCATCACTACGATTTACTATTGGCATAGGAATTACGCGAACAGAAAAAAGATCAACCATTTTCCAGTTGCTAAGCCAATCAAGACCTGGCATATCTTTAATTTCATATTTTGATTTTTTATCAATTTTAATAACAGCGCTATCTTTTACTGTTTCATCAAGGTCGCAGTAACAATTGTACGCAAACATTTGGAATCCAGAATTGTTATTAACATCATATCTTGTATAATTAGCACCCTGCGCTTGTGGCATAACCTGCGCACCTAAAGAAACACAAGCATTCAATGTTATATTATTTATACTATTACTACCAGAAACCATACCAGCAGTAGCATCAGCTGTACTATTTTTTCCTTGAACAAGTTCAGATGAATAACCATCAAACAAACAGTTAGAAATAGTAAGCAATTTAGTAGTGTCGCTTGTCGAAATAAGACCAGCTGCACTTGGGCTATGAGCACCTGAAGCGTTAACAGTTATATTACGCCCTGTCTCAACATAAACGTTTCTTACCGACACATTTGCGACAACAGGCAAGTCAAGTATCTCGTGTGTATAGCTGCCTGTTCTTGTGGTAAGTACAGCCGCATTACCACTACCATATACATAACAAGAATCAAAATTTATATTTTTAATAGTGGCGTAACTTTCGTCAAGCGCATATATAAAAGCATTGGCATTATAGCTTACCATGCCATAAATTGTAACGCCATTACCATCAAAAATGCCGCAAAAAATACCAGTTGATTCCCAGTTTTTATAGTTTTTAGCAGCAACTAATGCCTTTACACCTGATAATGTATCAGCATCATTAAGATAAAATGCTCTAACTCCATCTTTAACCCTATAATAAGCTGGTGAGCCATCAGATAACTTACCATTACTCAAAACCATCAAGTTAAGTTGGTCAGCAGTAGCTATTATAAACGGATCGTCCTTTGTACCCACACCACTATAAAAAGCAGTTGCCGCATTACCACTCCAATAAGATACTGATTTTACGGTATCCGCAGCAGTTTTTACGCTAAATCCATTGGTTACAACAGCTGTACCAATAACCATTATTATAGCTAAAAATAAACTTGCAACTCTTTTTGTAAATTTCATTTATTTACTCCTTTTATAATATTCAAATCATATATTATTATTCAGTTTGCATTATAACATAAAAAATTAAGTTTGGCAACAAAAAGAATTACTTTTCGTTACCAAACTTATATTGTTAATTTTAAAAAATCACTGCTTTTTCATTTGTCTTAAAAACATTAAAACCGCTAATGCAAATAAAACTAACGAATATCCCATCACCCAAGCCAAATGAGGAAAAACTAGGCTAAACTCCCCTAAAAGTAACGCTCGTTCTAACTCTACAGCATGTGCAAACGGAAGCGCGTAAGAAATTCGTTTAAACGCTCCACCAACAAGTTCCAAATCAAACCAAATTCCTGAAACCCAAGCCGAAAGATTTGTAAGCAACGCGCCACAAATACCTCCGACCTGTTTATCATTAAACATGCTTCCACAAAGAAGTCCCAATGCGATATAAAGCATTGATACAGGAATCATAAAAACAAGCGCATACAAAATATTGATTGTAATATCAAGTCCTAAAATTACAGCCACAACATAACAAATTACACTTTGTGCAATCGCTATTGGGACAATTGGTAAAGTATAGCCCAAAATAAAATCCAATGCAGTAAGAGGTGTTGTGTATAGGCGTTGTAACAATGCGCCACTTCGGTCTTTTGAAATAAGCGTAGCTGAAAATAATGACATAAACGAAAGGCCAAATACAGTAACTCCCGGAGTTAAATGCTGTATTTCAAACAGTTTTACGGGTATGTTAGCCTGTATAAAACTAAGCAATAAAATCAATACAAGTGGAAAACCTAATCCAAATGCTAAATTCAGTGGGTCGCGCAATATTTCTTTTGTGTTTCTACTAACAAAAGTCATCATTCTCATTTTAAATCCCCCCGAACTATACGAATAAAGGCTTGTTCAAAATTATCGATTTTTGCCATTTCTTTTATTTTATCAGCAGTATCACAAACAAGAAGTTTGCCATCCTTCATAATCGCAATTCGGTCCGAAAGCGCCTCGGCTTCTTCCATATAATGCGTTGTTAAAACAATTGTAATTTCCTTTTTTAAAGAACGAATTAAATCCCATAAATCGCTTCTGGCAAGAACATCTAATCCCAATGTTGGCTCATCTAAAAACAGTATTTCAGGTTCACTTATTAACGCCATCGCAATACTAAGTCGCCTTTGCCAACCGCCTGACAACTTACCTGCTTTTTTGTCAATAATTGGTTCTAATCCTAAAAGTTTTGTAAGTTCATAAATCTTTGAATTTCTTTTTTCTTTTTTAAACTCATAAGCGCCACAAATCAACTCAAGATTTTCTCTAACAGAAAGACCTTTTGCAATAGCCGTTTCTTGCGGTGAAACAGCTATCACAGATTTTACATCAGCCGATTCATTCACTATGCTTTTTCCGTTTAAAAACGCATCTCCGCTTGTGGGTTTTGTAAGACATGATAACATCTTGATAGTGGTTGTTTTTCCTGCGCCATTTACGCCCAGCAAAGAAAATAACTCGCCCTTTTTAACTGAAAGGTTCAAATTGTCCACAGCTACTAAGTCTTTATATTTTTTAGTTAAATTTTCTATTCTTATAGCTTCCATTCTTTTCACTTCACTCCGTACTGTTTGCGTAATCCTTGATACGCATCGGTAAGCATTCGGCTTATAAGTTCCCAGTCAGGATCTGCAAATTGTGTTGCAATCATACTGGCAATACCATGAACATAAGCCCACATTTCAAGATGAAATATCTTTATTTCATCATTGCTAAGTCCTATATTTTTTTGTACTATATATTCCATAGTATTATCTACTTCGCCCGACTCATAAATCTTTTCATTAGTGCGATTTCTCATATACAAAAGCTTAAAAAGTTCTTTTTCATCATTGGCAAATTGAATGTACGCCATACCACTTGCTTTGTATTCGGGGTATTTTTCGCTATTAACCTCTCGTTGTATATAGACATTACAT
The DNA here is from genome assembly GCA_045646305.1 of Acutalibacteraceae bacterium. Taxonomy (GTDB): domain Bacteria; phylum Bacillota; class Clostridia; order Oscillospirales; family Acutalibacteraceae; genus UBA737. Next base: position 8,146 of record JAZRKK010000056.1, on the reverse strand, counting down.
ATTTCATCCGCCTTTTTAATAACCGCCAATCGCAATTCATCCATATTAGCAAAATTAGAAAAAATAGGCTGTGTAGAACACCCCAAAACAGAAGCAATTGTCCTTGCGTTGATTGCCTGTGCCCCATCTTTTCGCACTATGTCCACGGCTACATTTATAATATCTTCTTTTGTTATTTTAATTTTTGGCGGCATAATTTCCTCCGTTATATATCGATTGTTATATATCACTTGTTATTTTATCACCCTTTGTACTAAATGTCAACAAAAATGCCTTTGCAAATATTTGCAAAGGCATTTTTTATTAAACAAATCTTTGAGCATAGCCACATCTTTTACACAAATCCTCACTCGCTACGCCACATTTAAACCCATCAATCAAGGTTGCCGCTCTTTTAGAATAAAGAATCTTATCTATATCTTTATCAAAAATATTGCCGAGATTAATTACACCATCACTATCAAGACAACATGGCACTACCGTTCCATCAACAAGTATACCAAATTGGTCCTTAAGCGCATAACAGGAAAATTTATTCCCCTTTATTCCCAAATCAAGGTCGGGCCATTCAAAACGTTCGCCCCATTCAATATGGATTTTATCCCGTATTCTGATTCCACGAGTGTTTTCTGCCCATTCGCCGAATATGTTCTCTTTAAAAACATTAAATGCTATTTTATTCTTGCCATCATCAAAACCCTTGTTCCACATGCGAAAAACAACAATAGTTCCCCTATCTGCCGCTTTTTTAGAAAACTCAGCAAGTTCTCTTACGTATTTAACAAAATCTTCTTGCGCACCGTTTTCAAAACTATGTAGCGAAATATTAACTTTGTGTACACCAGCATCTAAAAGACTATTTCCGCATTTATTTAAAAGCGTACCATTAGTTGTGATAATCGATTTATAACCACCCTCACCTGCTAACTTAACAAAATCAGGAAGCAACGGATGTGTCAATGGCTCACCCATTAAGTGATAATAAATATATTCAGTTTGACCTTTTAGTTTATCAAGAATAGCCACAAACTCCTCTTTAGTCATTTTCCTTGGAACACGACTATGCCCATGACAAAAAGAGCAGTTCATATTACATATATTAGTTATTTCTACATAAACTTTATTATACATTACTTTCACTCTATTTCAAAAAGTGACCCAAAACCAAAGTTTCAAGTCACTTTTAAGGTTGATATCAAAACACAAAAGTGTAAAATTGGTAATATTATCACTTATATTATAATAAGCAAGTTAATTGCTATCATGAAGAATAAACCTTTACGTAGTCAACTAGCATATCGGAGTATTCACCTGGTTTAAGGGTTATATCTCCGCCCCAGGTTCCAACATGTGAGCTTATAAGCATATAAGCGGGCACATGACATCCACCAGCAGCGCTGCTTTTGATGGTTACCTCTCCGTCAATTAGAAATACAAACTCTTCTGGTGTCCACGAAACAGCAAAGGTGTGATATTTGCCGTCAAAGACTTGCGGAGTGATTATTTCGCCATAAACTTCAGATTTGGTTTGACCATTGTAGTAGCCATCCCAATGCAATGCGTGACCAGAAAAATTAAGGTTAGACATAGTTTCGATAATGTCTACTTCGCAGCCATTTTGACTTGAACCGTCGTTAATAGCATCATGGTCTCCCATATCGCCGGCCATTAACCAAAACGAACCCTTAATACTGTTAGCAAGATGTGGTCTCATACGTATTTCATAGTAACCATAGGTTGATTCGTAACAATCTTTTGTAGCAATTAACGATGATTTATAAAGTGGTCTACCGTCATCGGCAAATTCACCCGTAGCATATACGCGATTCACAAGATTTCCATTTCCGTCAAGAAAAGCCATTTCTTTTTTATAGCCAAAGAAGAAAGGATCTCTTTGTTCAAATGTAAGGGAAGTATCCCAAATCTCACCCCAAACATCGGTATTAAGCTCAGTGCCATCAAAATTATCCTCAAAAATCACATTCCAGCTACTCGCAGGCTTTATGGTAAAATCGTATTTTGCGCCTACAGCGGAATGCTCAACGGTAAACTTTACAGATTTTTTCTTTTTAGTATACGAAGCGGGAATGGTAATTGTAGTACTGTCAATTTTAACGTTTTTATCGGAAGATGAAATTGACACACTGGTATTGGTTACAATATCGGTATCAGCGTTTGTAATGATTGCATATACCGAATAAATTGTGTCGCTACCTTTTAAATTTTTTACACAGTTGTAGTCAACCCTTTTTATACTCTTAAAGCCATAAAGCATCTCCATTAAATCATCGCTTGATAATTCGCTTTTTGAAGAAGTATTATCGTTGGTGGTAGAGTTTGATTGGGTTGAGGAATTTGAAGAAATGTGGTCTTTCGCGTTGCCGCAAGCAGTTATGCTTAATAAAATAGATAAACAAAGGAATACACAAAATATTTTTTTAATTTTCAATTTCTTTTGCCTCCTTGATATTTTTAAATTTAATAACACTTAAATCAACTCAAAGTTATAAAAAACACAAAAGCCTTTACTAAAAAAACAAAACGCCTTTGCGAAAGCAAGGGCGTTTTCTTTTTGCCAAATTATTCCCACTCAATTGTGCCGATTGGCTTTGGTGTAAGGTCTAGCAATACTCGATTAATACCCTCTACCTCGTGGGTAATTCTATATGTTATTTTGTGAAGAATTTCGTAAGGAATTTCTTCAATGGTAGCGGTCATTGCATCCTTGGTATTTACCGCGCGGATAATTGCCGGCCAACCTTCGTAGCGACTTTCATCCTTAACGCCAACGCTCTTAATATCAGGCACAGCAATAAAATACTGCCAAACCTTTTCAGCAAGACCACAGTTATCAAACTCTTCACGTAAGATAGCATCTGCTTCGCGAAGCGCATGAAGTCTGTCGCGTGTGATTGCGCCAAGACAACGAACACCAAGACCAGGACCTGGGAATGGTTGACGATAAACCATTGCGTGTGGAAGTCCAAGAGCCTCACCAACAACACGAACTTCATCTTTAAAGAGAAGCTTAATTGGCTCTACCAATTCAAACTGTAAATCTTCAGGCAAACCACCAACATTGTGATGCGACTTAACGGCCTTTTTGCCTTCAGCTTGTTTAATACTTTCGAGTATATCAGGATAAATTGTACCCTGAGCCAAATATGAAACGCCTTCAAGTTTACGAGCTTCATCAGCAAAAACATTTATAAACTCAGCGCCAATAATCTTTCGTTTCTTTTCAGGCTCACTAACTCCTGCAAGTAAATCAAGGAAACGATCAGTAGCATCAACATAAATAAGGTTAGCATCAAGTTCGTTACCAAACATTTCGATAACTGCTTCGCTTTCACCCTTACGCATAAGTCCGTGATTAACATGTACACAAACAAGTTGTTTACCGATAGCTTTTATCAAAAGCGCAGCTACAACCGAACTATCAACACCGCCTGAAAGAGCAAGAAGCACCTTTTTGTCGCCAACCTGCGCTCTTACTTCAGCGATTTGTTCTTCAATAAATTTATTTGCAAGTTCTATGGTAGTAATTCTTTCCATAGACTCTGGTCTTACGTTTGAACTCATTAGTTTGTCCCCCTTAGTTTGTGTAATTGTCAAAATAACCTTGTACGAGGACTACGGGTGTACCCTTGTCGCCTGAGCCACTAGTAAGGTCGCAAAGTGAACCGATAAGGTCAGTAAGCTGACGAGGAGTTGTACCTTGAGCCGCCATATTACCAACAAGACTACCATCTTTTGCTTTAATACTTTCTGAAATAGCAGCTTTAAGTTCTTCACCGCTTAAATCTTTAAAGTCATTGTCAGCAAGATATTTAAGTTTAAGTTCGTTTGGTGTACCGATAAGGCCATCAGTAAACGCAGGAGAAACAACCGGGTCAGCAAGTTCCCAAATCTTACCCTGTGGATCCTTGAACGCACCATCGCCATAAACCATAACTTCAACATGTTTACCAGTTGCTTTGAGCACACGATCTTGTACTTCAAGAACTAAATCTTTACACTCTTTTGGGAAGAGTTTAATGGTTTCTTCTGTAGATTTATTAGAGCCTAAAAGGCCGAATTTTTCATTATAGCCACTGCCATTAATTGATGAATTCATAATATCATCAAGACCGCAAACTATCTTCGCACCAGCTTCTTTCAAAAGGCGTTTAGTACGTGCGCGTGTATGAATGTCACAAGTTAGCACACAATCGGTATAATCCAAAATTGCTTTTGGCTGATTAGCGAATATAATTTCAACTTCAGCGCCCATTTCTTTGATAAGGTCAGCGTAATACTGAACATAGTCAACGCCTGTAAACTCAAGTTTTTGAACACCGAAAACTTCACGATATCTTTCAAGTGAAAGAACATCGCTATAAGGATTTATGCCTGCGGCATCAATCAAATCATAAGTTGCAAGTGAGTTACCAACTTCATCAGAAGGATAACTAAGCATAAGAACAATTTTTTTAGCGCCCTTTGCTATACCGCGAAGACAAATTGCAAAACGGTTTCTTGACAAGATTGGGAATATAACACCAATTGTTTCTCCACCAAGTTTTGCTTTTACATCAGCTGCGATATCATCAACAGTTGCATAGTTACCTTGTGAACGAGCAACAATTGACTCGGTCATTGCGATAACATCACGATCGCGAAGTTCAAATCCCTCGATTTCAGCAGCTTCTATAACACTATCAGCTACTATAGCAGCAAGGTTATCACCCTCACGAATAATCGGGCAACGAATGCCTCTTGATATCGTTCCTACTCTGCGTTCTTTTTTTTCCATATTCAACATATCCTTTCTTTTTGGATGGGGGGCTGAATCACGCAAAAAACATCCCTTGTTTATATATTGTGCAATATTTGACAACATATCCTATCCTTAACAGAGTAATTATACTCTACCCTATGTATTTTTTCAAGATTTTTTTATATATGAATATATAAAAATTTTAAAAACATAAAGTTAAATTTTTATTGAAATGGCAATAAATCGATGATAATATTATAATATAGTCGATATCGTAAGCATTTCTCGGATATTGCTATATATCTCAAATGCTTCATTTATAGGTAACGGATTTTTTCCTTTACCGACCTCAATGGTAAAGCCTGGGCGCGAAAACTCCTTGATAAACCAGTCTTTAAATCCCCCTCCTGTCGCGAGCTTAACCGGTACATCAAGCGCATATCCACTTGTTGCTGCCATTATCTCAGCCATTTGTTTTGATTTTTTATTTTCAAACCCATTATAACTCCAATAAATAACCTCACCTTGCGAATGTAGTGCCATCGCATGATGTAAATTATATGTTTTACACAAATCTACAAGTGCGCAAGTTTCGGGTTCGCTGTTTGGCGAATATCCACCAAATCGTGTTGGCGCAGGACCAAATATACCATTTTTACATTCAAGTTCGTGAAGTTCTTTCCATCCCGCATCAAAATTATGATTTATATCTACCCCTCGTAAGTTTGCGTTATAATGCTCAAAATCCCCTTTGCACATTTTATATATGCTACCCGCTTCCTTTCCACATCCGAGCGCACCGTTTATTGATATTTCGCATCCATCGGGATTAACACGAGGAACAAAAATCACCCCTCGCCCACTTAATGCTTTTTTTATGTTTATACCTGCTAACGAGCGATTGTGAGTAATCGCCCATGCAAATTCTTCTAAAAACATAAGCAAAATATTTGTTGTTAGATGTTCGCTACCATGAAAAGCGGCTGTTAGTAACACATATTCATAATCTGAATCTATTTTTAACGCGGTTATATCTCGACCAGAACAACTTTTGCCAATGCTTAATTTCTCTAAGCATGGATTTCTACAACATAACGCATCTATTGTTTTTTTCATACTTTGATAATCATAATTTACCGATTTCACAACTCTATTCACAGTAACACCCTCTAAATTTTATATCTTAAATAATTATATTAAAGGCGGTCTAAAATAATGAATTTACAAGAAAAACAATTAAGCTTTGATTACAAATTCAAGGGTAGAATAATATCCTTACGACAGGATACTGCTTTGCTTCCAAATGGCAATACTGCTACCAGAGAAGTTGTCGAACATCCAGGTGGTGTGTGCGTTGCGGCGCTAACCGATAACGATGAATTGCTTTTTGTAAAACAGTGGCGTTATCCTTACGGCGAAGAAACTATCGAGGTTCCGGCAGGTAAGCGTGATCGCCAAGATGAAGATCCACTTGAATGCGGCAAACGAGAATTGCAAGAGGAAACCGGAGCCATCGCCCAAAACTATATAGACTTATGTCCTTTGTATCCTTCTCCAGGTTATGTTAACGAAGTTATTTACTGCTATCTTGCTACGGGACTTACCTTTGGCGAACAAAATCCTGATGAAGATGAATTTTTAGATGTTTTGCGTATTCCACTTGAAAAAGCTGTCGAAATGGTACTTTCTGGCGAGATAAAAGATGCAAAAACTCAAATCGCTGTTCTCAAAGTCAAGGTGCTACGAGACAGTGGTAAAATATAATTGACAAATTCAAAAAAACATATATAATAAACTTACAATATTTCAGAGTAGATAGCATAGCGTTAAGTGTTGTGTGAACGGGGAGTTGTCACACAAACGAAGGGCTTACCCGCGGTTTTGCTATCGCATCCCGCTGACAAAATAATAGTCGTATTATAAAAATACCTCCTATTATCAGCCAGTTAGGATGATAGGAGGTTTTTATTATGACAAAAAGCAAAAAACAACAACTATTTAAAATCATTTTAACAGCGCTACTTATCGCACTTAATATAATTTTAGAGCGTTTTTTGGCGTATTCGGTTTGGAATCAAACTATTAGTTTTGGCTTTATAGCGGTAGCATTTGCCGCCTCATTTTTAGGCACACCTTATGCCATAGCGGTAGCCGGTATGGGCGATCTTTTAGGGTCATTGCTATTTCCGTTTGGAGCGTATTTTCCAGGTTTCACAGCGACAAACTGTATCTATGGATTTATTCTTGCTGAGTTTCTTTACAAAAACGCAACTCCAATAAAAATTGTTTTAAGTGTAGTTATAAACAAAGTTGTTTGCTCACTATTACTCAATACACTTTGGATTTCCATAATGTACCGTGGTGGTGTGGATGCTTTTTTCGTGGTGCTTGTACCACGACTAATCAGCACAGCATTTCTAGCCGCTGTCGAACTTGTAGTTTTATTGCTCGTGTTTTCAAACAAAAGTAAAATACGTTCATTGCTTGATAAAAGTTTAAAGAAAATAATTTAAAAAGCACTCACAAATTTGTGAGTGCTTTTTAAATTATTTAACTATTTTAACCTTAGCGCCATTACCTATACCTGCCGCATTGGCATCATCGGTGTCGATGTGCATTTCAAGGCGAAAATCCTTGTGAACACGAACCTGAACATCATAAAACTTTGTTCTGCGTTCGCCATTTACTTCAACATCAACATACTGACCATCAGTTAGACCAAACTGTGCACCTTCTTCAGTGCTCATATGTATATGACGGTTTGCAATTATACAGCCCTCTTTAAGTGTTACAACACCTTTAGGTCCTATAATTGTAACCGGTGCCGAACCTGCAATATCACCTGACTCGCGTACCGGTGGTTTTACCTTAAGGGTAAAAGAATCGGTGCGAGAAATTTCTACCTGAGAAGCCTTACGAACAGGGCCAAGCACTCGTACATTTTCAATAGGGCGAAGAGAAGGACCAACGATAGTCAATGTTTCTTTACAAGCAAACTGACCAGGTTGTGACAAATCTTTTATTGGTGTTAACTGGTAACCCTTGCCAAAAAGTGTTTCTAAATCTTGTGTAGACAAGTGAATATGGCGGTTTGAAACACCCACAGGAACAGTATCGTTACTGCTTGAAGCGGTATTATCACCAAGTCCTGCCATCACACGAGAAACTATTTCGGCAACTATTTTATCATCATAAGCCATTTTATTAGCCTCTTTTCAAATTAGATAATTCTAAAGCTTTCTGCCATTACGCAACGGCGTTGACGGGTGAAACTGCGAGCCGAGGTGATTCCCTCGCCGGTGGGGCCTGCAATGGTAAAGGTCGCGTGACCCTCGCCACCAAAGCCGATACCTGCGTAAGACGGGGCGTTTTTAACGAAAATGGTGG
>JAZRKK010000055.1:0-30350 GCA_045646305.1 Acutalibacteraceae bacterium | reverse complement strand
CGGACAGCACGGACAAGGTAGAAAGAAGTGATCCGAATATGGTTTGCAGCTTAGTGCTAAGCAGACCGCAAGACGTTTTTATAGCGTTCAGGAAAATCAGTTCCGTCATTATTTTGAAGTTGCTGAAAGAAAACCTGGTGTTACAGGTGACAACCTTTTAAGAATTCTTGAAAGCCGTCTTGACAATGTAGTTTACAGAGTAGGCTTTGCTTCTTCAAGAGCAGAAGCACGTCAACTCGTAGGCCATGGTCATTTTGAAGTTAACGGTAAGCGCGTTGATATCGCTTCATACCTTCTTAAAGCTGGCGATGAAATCGCTATCTGCGAAAAGGCTAAATCAAGCGACAAAATCAAGGCTGTTGTAGAAGCTAACAGCGCTCGTCCTGTTCCAGAATGGATCAGTGTTGATCGTGAAAAGCTTACAGCTAAAGTTATCGCCCTTCCTAACCGTGAGCAGATTGAAGCTCCAGTAGAAGAGCAACTTATCGTTGAATTCTATTCAAGATAATAGTATCATTATTGTTGTCTTATATTTTGTCCACCGCATCGGGACATTGTATTCTTAAATTTACGATGCGGAGAAACGGAGCTTTTAAATGATAGAGATTGAAAAGCCCAGAATTGAAACTCTCGAACTTTCAGCTGATGGAAAATATGGTAAATTCGTTATGGAACCACTCGAACGTGGTTATGCAATCACACTTGGTAACAGCCTTAGAAGAGTACTTCTTTCAACTTTACCTGGTGCTGCAATCACCAACGTAAAAATCGATGGCGTTGTTCACGAATTTTCTACTATTCCAGGTGTTAAAGAAGATGTTACCGAGATAGTTCTTAATCTTAAAGGACTTATCGCAAAGCTTCATTCAGAATCTGCTAAAAAGATTTATATCGAAGCTGAAGGTCCATGTGTACTCACCGCTGAAGCTATCAAGTCTGATTTTGAGGTAGAAATTCTTAATCCTGATATGTATATCGCTACTCTTGATGAGGGTGCAAAACTCAACATAGAGATGACTATCGACAAGGGCAGAGGTTACGTGTCTGCAGAGCAGAATAAGCCGGCACAGAATATAATTGGTGTTATTCCGATTGATTCTATCTACACTCCGGTTTTGAAGGCTAACTTTAATGTTGACAATACCCGCGTTGGTAATGTTGTTGACAAAAACAAGCTTACTCTCGAGGTTTGGACTGATGGTTCAATCAAGGCTGATGAAGCAGTTTCTATGTCTGCAAAAATCCTTATTGAACATTTCGAATTGTTCTTGAATCTCGCAGAAGGAATCAGCGAAACCCAAAGCATTATGGCAGAAACAAAAGATAACGCTAAGGAAAAAGTTCTTGATCTTACTATCGATGAACTCGATCTTTCAGTACGTAGTTTTAACTGCCTTAAACGTGCAGGTATTAATACAGTTGAAGACCTCATCAACAAGTCTGAAATGGATATGATGAAGGTTAGAAACTTGGGACGTAAGTCTTTAGAAGAAGTAATTGCAAAATTGGCTTCTTTCGGCTTTGCTCTCAAGAAAGACGACGAATAAAGGAGTGAATATCAATGCCGGGTACTCGTAAACTTGGAAGAGCCAGTGATCATAGAACTGCTATGCTTCGCGCAATGGTTACTTTCCTTTTAGAAAACGGAAAGATCGAAACAACCGTTACACGTGCTAAGGAAGTTCGTTCAATGGCAGAGAAGTATATTACACTCGCTAAGACAAACACACTTCACAGCAAACGTCAGGCAATGGCATTCATTACTAAGGAAGATGTAGTTGCAAAACTTTACAATGAAATCGCTCCTAAGTATGCAGATGTAAACGGTGGTTATTGCCGTATTACAAAAACTGGTCCACGCCGCGGCGATGCTGCTGAAATGGCAATTATCGAGTTAATCTAATTCTCATAGATTTTAGTAGTCACATTTTCGTAAAAACGGTAGCAATGTTCTTAACTATCAATCCTGCCGAAAAGCATGTCGCATTCTGCGCTTGAACTTTCGGGATAATGTGTCTATTAAACGAAAAAACAAAAGCATCTCTCATTTGAGAGGTGCTTTTATTTTGTTGTATAAGTAAAAATATCTTTGTTTTTTACCTGTTTGTAACATTTAATTGTGTTTGTTTCAATAACGCCCACACTATATTGTGTTTTAAATAAAATGTTAGAAAAATGTATCAAAAAATTATAAAAAATTATAAAAAAGTATTGAAATTTTGTGTAGTTTATATTACAATGTATGTGTACATAATGTAAATGTGGGTTGCTGTCTCTATAAACGAGATATTTCCTACATCAACTTAATAAAAAAGGGGATATCCCCTCAGGGAAAGGAATGGTTTTTAAATGTCAAAATTATTTAAAAACAGTAAGCAAATATTGGCGTTAGTAATTGCTTTTGCTATTCTAGCAGTGTCATTATTTGCAGGCAGTATTGTTGCAAGTGCTGAAGAAACAGCAGAAGAAGCTGTAGCTCCACTTTGCGGCGGATCTAAGACTTTATTCTGGGACGGTACATACGATAGCAATCTTGCAGATAAAGGCGAAACCGGTGATAAGAACAATCCAATCATCATTGATAACGCAGCAGAGCTTAACTATATGAGCAACCATTTGACCGGTAGCACTACTAAAGGTAAGTATTATAAAATGGCTGATGATATTAAGTATGTAATTTTACAGCCACAAAGCGTTGCTAGTGTGGATAACGATGCAAACGGCGTTTATGATATTTTAGAACTTGCAGATGGTAATGCTACAAAGACATTCTTTGAGGAAACAATTACACCTGTTAACTGGAGTTCACGCGATGCTGAAACTTGGTTTGCTAACCATTTCGATGGTAACGGTGTTATCTTTGTTGGTATGTATTCAAAGAGCCGCAGCGCTGGTTTGTTCCCAACAGCTGACGGTGGCGCAAGCTTTAGTAACTTTGCAGTTGTTAACTCGTACATTCATGGTGCTTTAAAATACAATTCATCAAACGGTAAATGGGAAGGTCAATGCCGTACAGGTTCTATCGTTGGTGGTACATGTGGTGTCGGTTACGGTGCAAAGGTTTCTGGCGATTTAAATTTTGATAACGTAATGGTTATCAACAACTATTTGCGTGCAGAACTCAGTACTACCGCAGCTGGTATTTTATGGGGTGCATGTAACGATGAAGAAATAGGTCACATTAACAATGCTGTTGTTTATGGCAACGTTGGTTACTTCGGCAAACCAGATGCTACAACATTGACTCCATTACATTTGTTCAATGGTAATAAAAATGGTGCTGATCCAAACACAGTAACAAATTCTGTTATTTTAGGAACAACTCCTTATCCATCATCTTATGCTAAGAACACAGCTGGTGTAGAATGTTTTGAAAATGTTATTACAGATGCTAACGTTGCTCCTTGGGATAAGAGTGCAGATTATAAAGATACTGATTTGCTTAGCGTAGCAGACCTTTCAGGTTACAAAATTGTAGAGAAATACAAGGATATGTTCAAAACATTCCACGGCGAAATCGTAGCATTGCAAGATGTAGCAACACACGGATTTGAGTGTGAAGATTGCGGATATAAGTTCTTGGGTGCTTCAACACATAACTGGAATGAAGATTATGTTTGTGCAGATTGTGAGTATGTATGTATACATACTGATGCAACCTTTGATGATAATTTTGCAGGCGACTGTGTTACCGATCCAGGTACAAAGTGGCATTGTAACCTTTGTGGAAGAACTGATTATACTTCATCAAATCCAGCTCCAGGCCATGACCTTGAATGGGTAGATGAAATTGTCGCTGACTGTGAAAACACAGGCCGTGAAGGATATTGGCATTGTACAGTTTGCGGAAGCAACTTTGCTGGCGATAAAGATATGCAAGCAGATTTAATCAAGGCTCCTATGGATACAAGCGTTGACAATCCTGATGCGGAATTAGTAACACCTATCGCTCCTCATGCTGCTTTTGATCGTACAGGCGAGGATGAAATTGTGAAGGTTGTTGTTGTAGGCAACGATGGCCACTATTGGGAATGCTACACTTGTGATGGTAAACTTCTTGCCGTTGAAAGTGATAACATTGCTTCTGAAGGTAAGCTTAAGAAACATAAATACGATGCTGGTGTTTGTGTAGATTGTGGTTGGGAGTGTCCTGAACATGATTATCAACCATCTGGTAAAGTTTTAGTTATCGGTAGTTGCACTGAAGATCGCGTAGAAGAACTTAAGTGTACAAACTGTGGCGATATAGATCAAAAAGTTATTCCTTCAGGACATAAGATTGAGAAAATGGCTGAAGTAAAAGCTACTGATAGACTTGAAGGTACAAAAGAACACTATGCATGTGTAGTTTGTAAAGAAATATATACAGATGCTGAGGGTAAGGAAAAAGCTACTGAAGCTTCTTTGGTAATCCCTAAAGTATTACCAGCTGGATATGAAAATATTGTAACTGGCACTAATAATGGTAACACAACAAATAACGGCACTAACAACAACGTTGCTAATAACAACAACGTTAGCGAAAACATTAATGCTGATACAAGCACAACAAGCCCTTCAACACGTGATAGTGTAGCAGCTGTTGTTGCTCTCGCAACACTTGCAGGTGCGGCAATCGTATTTGCACGTAAAGTTAAGTAATTTATTAATTAACTAGTAAAAGCACTCACCACAATTTGTGGCGAGTGCTTTTTTGATTAAAATATAAAACCTCTACTTAAATTTTAAGTAGAGGTTTTTATTAATTATTATATTTTAAATGTGTATCCTGCAAGTATTCCTAATGCCGCAGATATGCAAATAATAATTATAGGTGGAATTTTAATTTTCTTAAAGAAAACAAGAAAAACACTTAATGCGAATATTATAATCGATATATAAAATTCAGTCGATTTTAATATGGATATATCTAATCCCTGAGGAATAAATACGGTAATTGCCATCGAAATAACGGCTGAAGCAATTAGTCCAATCGCCGTAGGTTTAAGTCCTGTCATAACACCTTTTACTATGTGGCTGTTTTGGAACTGTTTGTAAAAATGTGCTACGATTAAAATTACAATAAACGATGGTAATACAACGCCTAAGGTCGCAAATAAGGCGCCTAGCACACCATTTTGAGTAGCACCAACATAAGTTGCCATATTAATCGCAAATGGACCTGGAGTAGATTCACTTAGTGCTACGAAATCAATAATTTGGTCAGCTTCTAACCATCCTTTTTGAAGAACAACATCTTGAGCTAAACGCAGCATCGCAAGTCCGCCACCGAATGTAAAAGCCCCTATTTTAAAGAAAGACCAAAACAATTCAAACAAAATCATTTATTAGCCCTCCCTCTTATAATGGAGTATGTTATAAGTCCAAAAACAGCGGAGGATATAATAATGTAAAATGTGTTTACTGATAGCATAACTGATGCGATAATAGCAAGAATAATGATAGTATATGATACCCAATTTTTTTCACATTTCTTATACATTGAAAGAAGAGATTTAAGCACTAATGCTAAAACACAGGCTCTAATACCCATAAAAGCATATTGAACAGGCTTTGTATCTTGGAATTGATTTAGCAAGAAAAACACGCAAAGCATTATCAAAAACGATGGGACAACGACGCCGAGTGTTGCGGCAATTGAACCTAAAACACCACAAACACGATAACCAACAAATGTTGCGGAGTTAACAGCGATGGGTCCTGGTGTTGATTCTGAGATAGCTACGATTTCTAAAATATCATCATCAGTTATCCATTTGTTTTTTTCGGTAACTTCGTGCTGGATAAGTGGTATCATTGCATAACCACCACCGAATGTGAATGCTCCGATTTTGAAAAACGCAAGAAATAGTTTTAAGGCTTTTTTGAAATTACTCATCACTCTTCATCCTTACCACAGCAGCGCTTATATTTTTTTCCGCTACCGCAAGGGCAGAGCGCATTTTTGCTTACAACACCTTTTCCGCGAACAGTAAGGGGTTTATTATCACCAGTGTTTGTTTCTTCTGCCACTTTTTCTCGCTTAACTTCTTCGTTCTTGCGAACTAATACAGAGAGTGAAAGTTTGGCGGTTTGCTCACGTATGGCATCGGTCATTGCCGAAAACATATCATAGCTTTCGTTACGATATTCCACAACCGGATTATGCTGTCCATAGCCACGAAGGCCAATACCTTGGCGCAATTGATCCATAGCGTCAATATGATCCATCCAGTTAGAGTCAACGCTGCGGAGCAATACAACACGTTCAATTTCGCGCATAACGCTTTCGCCGAATTCTGCTTCACGTTTTTCATATTTATTGTGAGCTACGGTTTTTAATTGTTCAGCAATTTCTTCGGTTTCAAGACCATAAAGTTTTTCGGTTGTAAATTGTGTGTCATCTGGACTGATAATCCAACCGTTAAAGTGATCGCGCAATCCTTTAATATCACGTTCACCGGTATCATCATCGATAGCAAGATAAATCTTAGCGTAAATATCAATGGTATCATCTATCATTTTAAGTACGGTGGCTTTAATGCTTTCACCATCAAGAACACGATTGCGCTGCTCGTAAATAAGTTCACGCTGTTTATTCATAACATCATCATATTCAAGCACGTTTTTACGAGATGCGAAGTTAATTCCTTCTTTACGCTTTTGAGCGCCTTCGATGGTTTTTGATAACATACCGCTCTCAAGAGGCATGTTTTCATCAATATTCATTGTTCCCATCAAAGCTGCTATTCGTTCACCGCCATATAGGCGCATAAGGTCATCTTCAAGTGAAATATAAAACTTTGTGCTACCTGGGTCACCCTGGCGACCTGCGCGTCCGCGTAACTGGTTATCAATACGGCGAGAGTCATGGCGTTCTGTACCAATAATACAAAGACCGCCGCTATTTCTTACCTCGTTAGCGTGAGGTTCGATTTCGGTTTTAAATTTAGAATAATATTCTTTATACTTTTCACGGGCTGAAATAATATCAGGATTTTCGGTTTCGCCAAAACCAGTGGCTTCAAGTATCATTTCTTCGCTTAAACCATCATGGCGAAGAGCCGCCTTCGCCAAATATTCAGCGTTACCACCAAGCATAATGTCTGTACCACGACCTGCCATATTAGTAGCAATGGTAACAGCACCCGGAACACCGGCTTGGGCGATTATTTCAGCTTCTTTTTCGTGATGTTTAGCGTTGAGCACGTTGTGCTTAATTCCGCGCTTTTTAAGCATACTAGAAAGCAACTCTGACTTTTCGATAGTAACAGTACCTACAAGTACAGGTTGGTTTTTCTGGTGGCATGTAATAATATGCTCAATAACTGCGTTGAATTTTGCTTGTTCAGTTTTATAAACTGCATCATTCTCATCAATACGAGCTATTGGTTTGTTGGTTGGAATTTCAATAACATCAAGTTTGTAAATTTCTTGAAATTCAGCTTCTTCGGTCATGGCGGTACCAGTCATACCAGAGAGTTTGTTATATAAACGGAAGAAGTTTTGGAAGGTGATAGTAGCTAGGGTTTTAGATTCTCTTTCTACTTTCACGCCTTCTTTTGCTTCAATTGCTTGATGTAAGCCTTCGTTATAGCGGCGACCATACATAAGACGACCTGTAAATTCATCTACAATAATAACTTCGCCATCTTTAACAACATAGTCAACGTCACGCTTCATAATACCATGCGCACGAATTGCCTGGTTTATATGATGTGCAATCTCGATATTTTCGCTGTCGTTAAGGTTTTCGATTTGGAAATATTGTTCTGCTTTCTTAACACCATCTGGTGTAAGGATAGCAGTGTTAGCTTTTTCATCTACAACGTAGTCGCCATCATAAGCTGCATCCTCATCGCTTGCTTTATCATCCATTTCTTTAACTTTTACCATTCTAAGCGATTTTGCAAATGCATTAGCTTTAGTGTAAAGGTCGGTAGATTTACTTCCTTGTCCTGAAATAATAAGCGGTGTACGTGCTTCATCAATAAGAATAGAGTCAACTTCATCAACGATAGCAAAGTTGTGTTCGCGTTGAACCTTTTGTTCTTTGTATGTGACCATGTTGTCACGCAAATAGTCAAAGCCTAATTCGTTGTTTGTACAGTAGGTAATATCAGCCTCGTAAGAAACTCGCTTTTCATCTTTGTTCATACCATGAATGATAAGACCAACCGACAATCCCAAAAAGCGATATAATTTGCCCATCCATTCAGAGTCACGCTTTGCAAGATAGTCGTTGACAGTAACAATGTGAACACCTTTGCCTGTAAGTGCGTTAAGATAAGCTGGCAATGTCGCAACAAGTGTTTTACCCTCACCAGTTCGCATTTCGCTGATACGGCCTTGGTGAAGAATAATACCACCTAAAATTTGAACAGGGAAATGTCGCATACCCAAAACGCGATCACCGGCCTCACGGCAAACGGCAAAAGCCTCAGGCAAAATATCATCGAGTGTTTCACCTATCGAAAGTCGATTTTTAAATTCATCAGTTTTAGCGCGAAGTTCATCATCGGTAAGAGTGCGATACTCATCTTCGTATGAAAGCACCCTATCTAAAATAGGACGAATTCGCTTTATTTCTTTTTCACTGTAATTGCCAAAAATGGCTGTAAGTAATCCCATAATTTACCTCTAAAAATGTAATAAATATATTATATATTATAATTGTTAATAAATAAAGTATTATTTGAGGGTAAAATTGCCGTTTTTTAGGATGAGTCCTGAGGTATAATGTAAATTTTCGTTTTCATCAATAAAAACAGCTTCGGTACCGGCAGTGTTTTCTATAAGTTCTTTTGCTTTGTCAAGTCCTAAAAGTATACAAATAGTAGAAAGCGCATCCGCATCAATGGATGAGTCAGCTATTATAGTAGCAGAATAAAGATCGCTTTCACACGCATATCCGGTTTTTGGATCTAAAATATGGTGATACAATTCACCATATTTTTCGATGTAACGTTCGTATACACCTGATGTTACCACTGTTTTGTTTTGTAGCGTAAGCGTAGCTGCATATTCGGTGCTTGAAAAAGGTTTTTTGATTGCTACTATATAATCTCGGTTTCCAAAAACCACCAAGTTGCCACCTAAATCTATTATACCCTCTGTTACGTTATTTTCTTTAAAATATTCTAAAATTCTATCGGCAATATACCCCTTTGCTATCGAGCCAAGGTCGATTTGACTGCCGTTTAAGTTTATGGTGTTATCGAGAATTTGTATACTCTGGTAATCCACACTTTTAAGTGCTTCGGTGATTTCATCACGCGAGGGGATAATCTGGTTGTTGAAATCCCAAAGCGAACTGACAGGATAGATGGTAATATCAAATTTTCCACCTGATAAATCACCATAGTAAATGGCGCGTTCAACGATTTTTTTAGTGTGTTCATTTACCTTTGTAAATTCACTAGAATTGTTGAGCGTATAAACATCGCTACCCTTAATTGATCGGCTTAATAATCGCTCATATTCTTCGCAAAGCGAAAAAGCACCGTCAAGTGTTTCGCTGTTGCAAGATGCTGTCAGCGTTACTACGGTGTCAAACAAAAACTTAGTATCTTTATTTTCTTGTTTTGCGCATCCACAAAGCAAAAACAAGACCAAACTTAAATTGATTGATATAATTCTTTTCATAAATAATATTATACAACGGCTTGGCATTTTTGTAAAGATATGTTAAAATAAAAGTAAAGGCGGTGAATGTTTTGAAAAAGGGCGATATATTTATAATCGGCACAGTAGGAATTATATTTGTTTTGTCGATAATATTTTTAGTTCTTTTTGCAATACAAGGAAATAGCGTAGTAATAAAACAAAACAACAAGATTGTTTACGATAAAAGCATAGATATAAACGACACAATTGACATAGGCACTAATACAATCGTTATAAAAGATGGTATCGTTTACATGAAAGATGCAAATTGCAAAAACCAAGTGTGTGTCAATACTGGTGAAATTTCAAAAAAGGGTGAAAGTATAGTATGTTTGCCAAACAAGGTGATAGTAGAAATAAAATAAACATTAAAAAACTAACCCTTTATTCATTGCTAATTGCGCTATGCCTTATAATAGGTTATATGGAAAATATCTTGTCGATAAGCCTAATAGCTATTGCACCGGGTGTAAAACTGGGGCTTTCGAATGCGGTGGTTCTAACGCTTGTTTGTAGTGGTGATATAAAGGGCGCTTGGGCAGTAAATATTTCTAGAATATGTTTATCAGCGTTGCTTTTTGGTTCGCCAGTATCGTTTGTATTATCGCTGTCAGGCGGCATCGCATCAACTGCGATATCTTGTGCTTTAAGCAGATTAAAATCTGTAAGTGAAATTGGTATCAGCATAGCAGGTGCTGTGGTGCACAATGTTTTTCAAGCTGTTGCAGCAGCGGTAATAGTAGGCTTTGGCGTGGTTTATTATGTGCCATTTCTTTTAGCGCTGGGTGCGTTTTGTGGCGCATTTTGCGGTGTTCTTGCAAAGTTGGTTTTAAAAAAAGTAAAGACAAATAAAATTTTTTAGTGTATAATAGTCGTAATAAAATGAATTTTTTCAAAAGGATAATTACATTATGTGTGGATTTGTAGGTTTTACAAACTATATAAAAGATGATGGTACGATACTTAATTCCATGATGGATACAATCATCCACCGTGGGCCTGATTCTGCGGGTATGTACGTAGATGGTGATATTGCTCTTGGCTTTCGTAGACTTAGTATTATCGACCTAGAAAACGGAAATCAACCCATTATCAATGAAGATGATTCTTGTGTATTGGTGTTTAATGGTGAGATTTACAATTTTAAACAACTGCGAGAAGAACTTTTATTACAGGGTCACGTTTTTAAAACTAATTCTGATAGTGAGGTTGTGTTGCACGGTTTCGAACAGTGGGGCGAAGACGTAGTAAATCGTTTGCGTGGAATGTTTGCGTTTGTTGTATATAACAAAACCGATGGCACCATTTTTGGCGCACGTGATATATTTGGTATAAAACCTTTTTATTATACAGTCACTGAAAATAGTTTTGTTTTTGGTTCTGAAATAAAAGCCTTGCTAGGGCATCCCGAGTTTGAAAAACATCTAAACGAGGAAGCACTTGCACATTATTTATCTTTTCAGTATTCGCCTTGTGAAGAAACCTTTTTTAGCGGCGTTTATAAATTACCACCTGCACATAGTTTTGTGTTTAAAAATGGTAATATAAAAAAAACACGCTACTTTACTCCTAAATTCCAAACCGTAGCCGGAGTTTTAGATTTTTACGCTGATGAGGTAGATAAGGCTGTTCGTGAATCGGTCGAGGCGCATAAAATCGCCGATGTAGAGGTTGGTTCGTTTTTGTCAAGCGGCATCGATTCAAGCTATATTGCCGAAGCAGCAAAGGTAGACAAAACCTTTACAGTAGGTTTTGAAAGTGGCGATGGTGACCGATATAACGAAATATCATATGCAAAAAAATTTGCAGAAACAATAGGTGTTGAAAATATTTCAAAGGTTATAACACCAAGTGAATACTGGTCGGAATTTTCTAAAATACAGTATCACATGGATGAGCCATTGGCAGACCCTGCGGCGATAGCGCTTTATTTTGTAAGCAAACTTGCCTCAGAACACGTTAAAGTTGTAATGTCGGGCGAGGGCGCAGATGAGCTTTTTGGTGGTTACCGAATCTATCAAGAGCCTTTAACATTAACGCTTTATGATAGATTGCCTTTTGCATTACGGCGTGTTATTTCTAAGGTGTGTGAGCATTTGCCACAGGTACATGGCATAAATTATTTAGTGCGCCGCGGTAAAACAATCGAAGAGCGTTACATAGGCAATGCGAAAATCTTTTCAAAAAAAGAACGAGATAAAATCTTGAAAAGTGATATCGCAAAAAATGCGCCACAGCCAAAGATCTTGTGTGATAAATTTTATGATGAGGTAGCTGATAAAGACACCGTAACAAAAATGCAATACCTCGACATAAATATGTGGCTTATGGGCGATATTTTGCTTAAAGCCGATAAAACCAGTATGGCAAATTCTTTGGAACTTAGAGTTCCGTTTCTTGATAAAAAAGTTTTGGATTTGGCGCTAACCTTACCACTTAATTGTAGGGTAAATACTGTTAGCACAAAACTTGCCTTGCGAAAAGCAGCGGATAAAACACTTCCAAGTGTTACCACCCAAAAGGATAAATTAGGTTTTCCGGTGCCTATACGCGAATGGCTTTGCGAGGATGAATATTACAACACGGTAAAAACTGCTTTTTCAAGTGAAACAGCAGAAAAATATTTTGATATCAAATTGCTTATAAAAATGCTGGATACACACAAATCAGGCAAGGCTGATTTAAGCCGAAAAATATGGACAGTATACACATTTTTGGTTTGGTATGATGAATATTTTAAATAAATAAGGGGGATTTTAAAATGAAATGTATTAAATGTGGTTTTGAAGCGCAAGAGGACTTCAATTTTTGTCCTGTGTGTAGTCAACAACAAACACCGGTAGAACCAGTAAGCATTAATCCTGCGGCAGATAAAGTAATGTCAGCGCTAAAAGATGGAATGTTTTTGACAATTTGCGTATTGATGTCGCTTTACTGCGCAATGTCAATACTGGCAGGAACATTTCCACTCATTCAAATTTTAGCAACAATATTCTTGTGGATCACTTATGCGCAGAGCACTAAAGGTTTTGTAAGCGCAGAACATATTCGTGGTGTAAGTGGTGCAGTTTATGCAGGTTATGTTTTAAACAATATTTTATTTGTGATGTTTGCGATTGGTGGCGTTTTGATCGGGGCTGTTTTGTCATTGTTGTCAGGCACCCAAGAGTTAAACGACATGCTTATAGAGCTTTTGGCTGAGCTTGAACTAAGCGCATCAGACATAACCAAAATACAAGATGTTTTAGAAATGGGCGGATGGGTTTTAGGCGCTGCATTTATATTTATTGCGGTAATAGGTTTACTTATAAATATTTTGGGTATGCGAAAAATACATCGTTTTACAAAATCTGTTTATCAAAGCGTAATGTACAATGCGCCTAATTTTAAAAATCCTAAAGGCACTAAAAATTGGCTTATGTTTTTTGGAGTTTGTACAGCAATCACAGCATCAAGTTTGTTTTTGTCAGGTGCATACATTTTTGCAGTAGCAAATGCAAGTATTGCGATTGCTCAAATTATGGCTTCGGTATTGATTAAGAAATATTTTGTGGAAAAATCTCAATACATAGGATAAAAATAAAGCGCAGCGGAATTCCGCTGCCCCGTTTTAATATGTGTCGTGATAGGGGCAATCTGCTGTTGTATATGTATTATCCAAAATCTCTTTCCCCAAAATATAAATACGGTATCCCACGGTTACTCCTTCGGGAATTTTAAGGCTATGAGCCTTTTCAATACGATAAATTAGCGATTGGTAAATAACAGTACCGCCGTCTTTAACCTTATATTTTTTAGGAATTAAGGCAATAATTAATAAAAATATTAGTAAAATAATCAAAAGTTTTTTGATACACTTCAATTGTTATCACCTCTGTGTTTTCAGTTTAACAAAAAAGTCGAACAATGTAAATAAATATTTTTAAATTCTAATAAAAAACACTTGCAATATGAAACTTTATGTAGTATAATATCTTAGCACTCAAGAAAACTATATATCGCGGGGTAGAGCAGTTGGTAGCTCGTCGGGCTCATAAACCGGAGGACGTTGGTTCAAGTCCTTCCCCCGCAACCAAAAAAATTCCCAAGCCGATAAGGTTTGGGATATTTTTTTACCTATTCACTATTAACTTTTCACTCTTCACTTTTATTTTTAAATAGAATTTTTTTGGAGGTAATAAGTAATAGTGAAAAGTGAAGAAGTAATAGAACGGCTTTGCCTTGCTTTTTGTATTTTTATAAAGTATAATAAGTATAAGAGGTGTTGAGTTTGAAAGAAAGTCCTTTAATGATAAAATCAAAAGATTTTGCGCTTGACGTAATAAAGGTGTGTAAAGATTTAAGAAACGCAAAATGTGAGAGTGCTTTGATAAATCAGTTTTTGCGTTCTGGCACCTCAATAGGCGCAAATATTAGAGAGGCTTTTTATGCGCACGGAAAGGCTGATTTTGTAGCTAAATTACAAATTTCTTTAAAAGAATGTTCTGAAACTGAATATTGGATTGAATTGATTTTAGAAAGTGGCTACTATCACGATAAAACTTTGCTTGATAAATGCACCGAAATAAAAAGAATTTTAATAGCATCCATAAACACCGCAAAGGAAAATAATAAGTAAAAGGCAAGGAGAACCTTGCCTTTTTATTTTTACCGTACTGTTAGAGCCACCGAACTGACCGCAGTATTTTCTCCGCAGAGAAAATACAAGACCGTTGGTTCAAGGTCTCGGCTGCCGCCTCGGTCGGTGCTTCTGTGCATAGCACAGAGGTGTCCACCGGACACCCGCACCCTTCCCCCGCAACCAAAAAAACCACTGATTGAATGGGGTATTTGCAAAACTCCTACTTTCAGTGGTTTTTTCTTTGTTTGTAGGAAAGATTTAAACTAACCTATGCCACTCGGGTTACTAGCCGAGTTTTTTTCAAATTACTAAATTCGTATTTTATTGCAAAAATATGGGTATTATGTTATATTAAATTTACATTAATTTAAAAAATAAAAAAATTTTTAAATATTTGTGACTTTTTAAAACGCTTGTGCGTTTTATATATAGGAGGACAAAAATTGCACCTTTTTAAACCTAATAAAATCGATGTAGAAGCAGCATTTTTGAGATATGGTGATGTTCTTTATCGTTTGGCTTTGGCGCGTCTAGGCAGCGATGCGGATGCGCAGGATGCCGTGCAAGATGTTTTTGCGAAATACATAATCGCAAAACCAAAGTTCAATGATGAAAATCATGAAAAAGCGTGGTTTTTGCGAACAATGGTAAATCAATGTCACGACATGTCCAGAAGGCAAAAGTTAAGAATCTTCACGCCGCTCGATGATGTAAAAAATATAGCCCAGGATGAGCAGACGGTTTTAAGCGATTTGTTAGTGTTGATAGCGCAACTATCACCAATATATGCGGATGTTGTTGTTCTTCATTTTCTTGAAGGATTCACAATTGACGAAACCGCTAATTTGCTTGAAATAACACCTTCGGCTGTAAAAATGCGTTTATCGCGCGCAAGAGAAATGTTGCAAGAATTAAGAAAGGAGTGAAACGATGTTTGCTGAGAAAGAAATAATTGCCTATCGTAATATTAAAGCGCCAGACGCTTTGCGAGAAAAAATAATCGCAAGACCCAAAAGTTATAAAAAGACAATTAGTTTTATAGCTACAATTGCTGCGTGTTTGGTTTTAATAATTTCGGGCATGGTAATTAACAATCAAAGTAATATCGTTGTCAACGGTCAAAAACTTAACGATAGTGTTGAGTTTTATTATGTAGCTACTGCTATGGAAAGAACCGTAAACTCCACTGTTGTAGTGCCAATACAAGTTAAAGCTTGGCGCGACACAAAAATTTCGGTTTTAAGTGGTACAATAAGTCTTGAAAATTTAGATCAAACTCAGGAAGTTAATATTTCCTCTCCAAAAGAAATTTTGTGGAAAATAGAACCTCAAGATGCACAAGGTGAGTTTGAAATGCTTATTGAAGATAAAAAAGGTGTTAAAAAGGTTACTCTAAAATATGACAATACAAAAGTAACAGTAACAAAGGAGAAAGAAAAATGAAAAAGATTATCGCACTTTTAATGGCAGTACTTATGATTATGTCAATGGCAGCATGTGGCAAAAACGATGTTGATGTTAACAGCAACGAAAGCGCTGGCAATCAAGCAGCAACTGAAGCAACAGTAGGTCAAACACTTTTAGCTGATTTTAAAGCTGATACTAATGGTACAGCACAAGAAATCGCAGAGCGTCTAATTTCAAATCCAATTATTCAATTCATGGGTGGAGCAATGCCTGTTGAAGAAGGTTTGCTTAGCGGCTTTGACAACGCTGAAATCAAAGGATTTAAAGAGGGTGCATCATTTGCGCCTATGATGAGCTCTATTGCATTTGTTGGTTATGTTTTCGAACTTGCTGATGATGCTGATGTAGAAGCATTTAAAACAACATTAAAAGATTCTGCTAACCTTCGTTGGAACATTTGCGTAGAAGCAGAAGAACTTATAGTTGAAAATGTTGGTAACAAAGTTTTCTTCCTTATGTGTCCAAAAAGCTTTGAACAGCCAGAAACTGAAGGCGATGATATGATTGCTGGAGATATGGATATGTCTGAAGAAGACATGATTCCTGCAGAAGATGGTATCACATTAGAATAATTTATATTTTCGGCACGGCATTAGTCGTGCCGAAATGATTATTATACAAGGAGAAAGAGTGTGCTTTTTTCAAGTATTCCGTTTCTATTTTATTTTTTGCCGTGTGTGTTAATTCTTTATGCGTTAGCACCAAAAAAATTAAAAAACTTTGCATTATTAGTTTGCAGTCTTGTGTTTTATGCGTGGGGAGAACCACGTTTGGTAGCGTTGATGTTATTGACCGTCTTTGGCGGATATACACTTGGATTGCTGACAGATAAATATCCAAAACATAAAAAAACATTTTTATCATTAGCTGTGATAATGTGTTTGGGATTTTTAGGATATTTTAAATATGTAGACTTTTTTATTTCAAATATAAACGCTATAACTAATTTATCAATTCCATTACTGAAAGTTTCATTACCCATAGGTATTAGCTTTTATACATTCCAACTGTTAAGTTACAACATAGACGTATATCGAGGTAATGTTGCGGCGCAAAAAAACTTTGTTGATTTGGCGGCATATATTTCGCTGTTTCCACAGCTTATTGCCGGACCTATTGTGCGATATAGCGATGTTGCTGAGCAATTGCGAAATCGTACACACAGTTTTGAAAAAGCAGCAATCGGTGCTAGAAGATTTGTGCTTGGACTTGCGAAAAAGGTTTTATTAGCTAACACTTTAGGTGAAGTGTGTGAACTTTTTAAAGCAACTGATGATAAAAGCGTAGTTTTTTTGTGGTTTTATGCAATATCCTATTGTTTACATGTTTATTTTGACTTTTCGGGTTATAGCGATATGGCCATAGGTCTTGGTAAAATGTTTGGATTTGATTTTATCGAAAACTTTAACTATCCATACATTTCAAAAAGCATAACAGAGTTTTGGCGAAGATGGCACATATCTTTAGGTTCCTGGTTTAGAGATTATGTATATATACCTCTTGGCGGTTCTAGAGTAGGTAATGTTAGATTGCTTTTTAATATATTAGTCGTTTGGATGCTAACAGGCTTTTGGCATGGCGCTAATTGGAACTTTATTTTATGGGGATTATATTTTGCTGTTTTGTTAGTAATAGAAAAAGTATTTTTACTAAAATTATTAAAACGCTCAAAATTTATTGCCCGTATTTACGTTTGGGTATTAGTTGTAATAAGCTTTGTTATATTTGATGGAGCAACAGTAAAAGATGCTTTTGGATATATAGGCGGAATGTTTGGCGCAGGGGATTATCCTATGGTTTCGTATGAAACGATTTATCAATTAAAAAACTACGGTTTTGTGTTGATTTTGGCTTTGATAGGCGCCACGCCAATACCTAAAAATATATGTTCAAAATTAAAAATATCACAGTGGCTAGAACCATTAGTGCTTGTTGCACTTTTAGCAATAGCAACTGCGTATTTGGTGGATGGATCGTTTAATCCGTTTTTGTATTTTAGATTTTAATGGAGGGATAAAATGAAAATTAAAAAATATTTGACAATCGTTTTATGTTCAATTTTTATTTTTTGCTTTTCATTTTGGTGCTTTTTTATCAAAACGCCCGATTACTCTCAAAGTGAACGCAGACAATTAGCTCAATTTCCTGAAATCAGTTGGCAGAGTATAACCTCAGGCGAATTTGCTAAAAAGTTTGATGAATACACCACCGATAGATTTCCTGTAAGAGATACATGGCGTAGCATTAAAGCATATACACGATTAAATGTGTTTTTACAAAAAGAAAACAACAAAATTTTTGTAAAGAATGGGCATATCTCAAAGATCGAATATCCACTCAATACCGCTATGTTGGATTATTCGGCTAATTTATTTGAAAAGATTTATCAAAATAATTTAAAAGATAATAAGGTGTATTTTGCTGTAATACCTGATAAAAATAAATATATTGCAGAGCTAAAACTCGATTATGATAAACTTGAAAATTACATGTACGAAAAATTAGGATTTTGCACACCAATACAAATAGACAAGTTGTTATCGGCTGATGATTATTATTTTACAGATAGTCACTGGCAACAAGACAAAATAATAGACGTTGCCGAATTTATAGCGGAAAGCATGGGCGCTAAGCTTGATTACGAGTATGAAAAAAATATACTTGAAAGAGATTTTTATGGTGTTTATGCGGGTCAATCAGCGCTTGAATGTAAACCGGATACAATAACATATCTAACTAATGATATTATAAACGGATTTGTGGTAACCGGAGCGGATGCTGTTTATGATATGAAAAAAGCCAATGGCAAGGATGCGTACGAGTTATTTTTGTCGGGCAATCAACCATTGGTAAAAATCGAAAATTCACAAAACACAAGCGGCAAAAGATTAATAGTTTTCAGAGATTCATTTGCTTCTTCCTTAATGCCTATTTTAGCGCAGGGATATTCTGAGGTAACCATGGTGGATTTGAGATATATAAATTCTCAGATTTTGAATCAGTATGTCGATTTTTCACAAGCAGACATTTTGTTTATGTACAGTGCAAGTTTGTTAAATAATTCTACTGCAATGAAGTGATGTTTGTGCTATAATGGTATTAAGAGGTGATTTTATGAAAATCATGACATTTAATACACAACACTGCTTAAATTATCTGGAGCAAAAGATTGATTTTGACATTATGGCACGTGCTATTGTTGATTGTGGCGCAGATGTTGTTGGCCTTAATGAAATGCGTAGCGAGTGTGCTGATGCGGCGGATTACGCCGACCAGACAGCGATATTGTCACAACTTACAGGAATTGAAAATTATTACTTTGCCGAGGCGATAAAATTTGGTGGCACAAAGCCTTATGGCAATGCGCTGTTATCAAAATTGCCGATAATTTCAGCCGAAACAATAATAATACCAGACCCTGTTGAGAAAAAATATGATGGTTATTATGAAACTCGTTGCATTTTAAAAGCAGTGCTTGAAGGTGGCATAACCGTGCTTATCACACACATAGGACTAAACCCCGATGAACAAGAAAACGCTGTTAATTCGATTTTGGAAAATCTAAGTGACAAACGATGTATACTTATGGGTGACTTTAATATGCAACCCGACAATCCACTTTTAATACCAATTAGAAAACTAATGGTTGACACATCTCGTTATTTTGATGTTCCAAAACAATCTTTTCCATCAGATAAACCTGAAATAAAGATTGACTATGTTTTCACTTCGCCCGATATCGAGGTCGTAAGCGCTGATATTCCTAATATTATTGCATCCGACCATCGACCACATATAGCGAAAATAGATATAAAATAAATTAAAAGCAAGGACTTTTGTCCTTGCTTTTTTTGCTATTCAACAGTTTCGTCAGAGTCAATGTAAATATCTTCACAAGCAATTTCGACATTTTTTAGCGTTTCAATGGCTTTTTCGACACCGTCAAGCAGAGTTAGATACAGCATTTTGTAGTCTGGCATGACAATACCTCCTTTATAACAATATTTGTTACAACGGCCATTGTAAAATAAAAAAGTGCGACCGCCGAAGCAATCGCACATAAAACACAAGCTCCTACGGTCGCCAAACCCAAACATAAAAATATTCGCATATCCATACGTCAACGGAACTTGAGTTTTTGACAAGCTCATAACGCATGGAAAAAGAGCATAATACCCCATTACGAATATTTATTTTTAAATTTGGATTTGGCATTGTTATATTATCATAAATAAAATTTACTGTCAATGTTTTCGACAAAACATTTCAAAAAACAATCCTCTACACAGTAGTAGAGGATTGTTTACAAATTAATTGTGAATTATGCATTAAGAATTCTAAGACCTTTTGGATAGTGGTTTTTAGCGACTTTATTTGAAACTTTAACACCACCGACAGCGGCACCACATACCGTTATCACAGCCCATCCGTTTGGGCAATCAACAGGTATTTCTTCACCGTGCAAATATTTGACTAGTTCTTGACTATCAGGGGCAAGGTCGATTTTGCGTTTAAATTTGTCGCCAAACGCACTAAAAAACTGGTGGTGTGGTAAAAGATAGTTTTTCTTTATTTCACCAATTGTCACGCCACACATAAATGCTAAGCCCTTTTTGATTTCGATATCAGCGTTAAAGAAAATTGGAGTATCACCATAAAGTGAAACATCATTTTGATTATAACCTTCTAGTGTGTCATCAAGAAAATCTTTTAGTATAGGATTTAGTTTTACACTTTGTTTTTTATATGAATTTGTTGAGTATGCTTTTTCACCCTTATGTTTAAGCACAGCCACAAACTGACCCTCACCACGATTTTTGTGCGGGTAAAAGCGCCTTGCAAAATGAATGTTTTCGCATTCGCAGCCATCAAACTTAATACCATCTACCGATGCTTTTTGAACACTTTCTTTTACAGGAATTATTTCAAAATCGGGATGCGCTTTTAAGAAAGCATCAACAGTCATTTCGTTTTCTTCAAGCGAGAATGTGCAGGTAGCGTAAATAATAGTACCACCACTTGAAAGACATTTAACAGCGTTTTCTAAAATTTCTTGTTGGCGAGAAGCGCATTTATAAACATTTTCAAGCGACCATTCATCTATTGCAATTTGCTCTTTGCGAAACATACCTTCGCCTGAACAAGGCGCATCCACCATAATTACATCAAACATATCGGGGAAAACACTAGCAAGTCGAGAAGTGTCCATACAAGTGGTGACACAGTTTTTAAAACCTAAACGTTCAATATTTCCTGTAAGTATTTTGCAACGCGAGGGGATAATCTCGTTAGAAACGAGAAGTCCGTTATCGCCAAGCTTGGTTTTTAACTGGGTGCTTTTTCCGCCTGGAGCGGCGCACATATCAAGCACTTTTGAATCAGGTTCAAAATCTACGCTTTCGGCAGGTGCCATAGCGGCAGGTTCTTGAACATAGATTAGTCCTGCGTGGTGAAAAGGGTGATTGCCGACTTTTTCAAAGTCGAGATAGTATCCGCCATCAACGTAGGGGATTTTTTCGTTTCCAAATGGATTTATTTTATCAAAATTTTGTATACTTATTTTGTTTTTATTTACACGAAATCCTTTGACAGGCGGCTGATTTATTGCGTTTTCAAAGTCGGCATATTGGTTGCCAAGCAATTTTTTCATTCGTGTGACAAAATCAATAGGTAATTGTTTCATTAGTTTAATTCCATTTCGCTGTGTAGCATACACATAGCAACACTTGTAATAGCGGCAGTTTCGGTTCTTAAAATTCGTGAGCCTAAGGAAATAATTTTGCCATTAACGGCAATTGCATCTTCAATTTCCTTTTGCTCGAAACCACCCTCAGGGCCGATTATGATACCTACGGACATACCGCTTTTGATTTGGTTAAGGGCTTGTTTGGTAGCGGCCATTCCCTCGGCGCATTCGTAAGGTACTAAAAGAAGGTCTAAATCTTTAGCTATGTTTAGCATTTCCTTGTAAGACAAAATGCTACGCACTTCGGGTATAGAGGTACGTTTGCTTTGTTTTGCGGCCGATTCGGCAATGGCTTGCCAACGTTCTTGTTTGCTTTTTTTCTTTTTATCATCTATTTTTACAATACTACGTTTCATTGAAACAGGGGTTATGCTTGTGATGCCAAGTTCAACCACTTTTTGAATAATAAGTTCCAATTTATCTGATTTTGGAAGCCCCTGAAAAAGATGTATTTTTATGGGTAAATTAGTGCTTTGGTAATTTTCTTCAATTGTTTTTACAACTATTGTATCACTTTCGATGCTTTCAATTTCGCAAAGGTCACTCGAATCATTACAACTTACTAAAAATTGTTCGCCAACATTCATTCGCAAAACGTTTTTTATATGATTAAAATCAGAGCCGACAATAAAATATCGGTTGTCTTTTTTGTTTTCGCTTTCAACAAAAAAATTATACATATCAAAACCTGCCTTTTAAGGTATTATATCAAAAAAAATAATGTATTACAATATTGATTATTAAATTGCTATGTGTTAAAATTTTAGCGAGAGAGGGTGTTGTTATGGACATTTCAAAAATTGATAAAAATTTCAAAGTTGAAACCAAGATTGAATTAGAAGGACTTAAGTTTTACGATATAGATGAAGCTCCTTTTAAAATTCACGGTGTTTACCGCGAGGGTGAGCATTATGTGCGCTTACCTGCTGAAGTTGCAAAAAGTGTTAGCGAAGGTGTTTTTGGGCTACATACTCATACTGCCGGTGGCCGAGTTCGCTTTGTAACCGATAGCCCGTATGTTGCAGTTAGCATGAAACTTAATCACGCGTACAAAATGTCACACTTTGCTTTTACGGGAAGTATAGGTTGTGATATGTATAGCGGCACAAGATACATAGGTACAGTTGTTCCGCCTACAAACGTTATAACCGAGTATGAAGGGGTTATAAAAGTTCCTTTTACCGAAGAACGTGAGTATACAATAAATATGCCTCTTTATAGCGGAATTGATAAGATGTATATAGGCATAAAAGAGGGTAGCGTACTTAAAGCGGCACCTGATTACGAAATCGCAAAACCTGTTGGTTTTTATGGTTCATCAGTAACACAAGGTGGATGCGCTTCAAGACCGGGTAACGCATACCAAAACATAATTTCACGTGATCTTGACTGTGATTTTATAAATCTTGGTTTTTCTGGTAGCGCTAGAGCTGAGGATGAGATAGCAAATTATATTGCTGGTCTTGATATGTCAGCTTTTGTGTATGATTATGAATATAATGCCGGTACATTTGAGCATTACCAAAAAACCCACGAGCGTATGTTTAAAATTATACGTGAAAAAAACCCAGATTTGCCAATAATTATGGTATCTCGCCCCAAATACTACTTAACGCCAAACGAAAGAAGATTTTTTGAAGAGGTGTTAATGGTAACTTATAATAACGCCATAGCAGCAGGTGATAAAAACGTTTATTACATAGATGGCAAGACATTCTTCCCGCCCCAAATGCGTGAAGCGGCACTTGTTGATAATGTTCATCCTACCGATGTGGGCTTTTTATGTATGGCGCTAAGCATTGGTGACAAGTTAAAACAAATCCTAAAGTAAGGTGTAATGTTATGGATTTTACAAAAATCGATGAAAATATGAGGGTGGAAACCCAAATTCAACGTGACGGACTTAAGTTTTACGATGTAGACCAGGCTCCATTTAAGATTCATGGTGTTTTTCGTGATGGTGACCGTTATGTTCGTATGCCAAGGTCGTTAGCAGACAATGTAAACGATAGCATTAAATGGTTAAATGGTCATACATCTGGTGGTAGAATTCGCTTTGTTACAGATAGCCCGTATATTGCGATGAAATTGCAAATAAGTGGAGCAAGTAAATTCTCTTTCTTTTCTATTACCGGTCTTATGGGCTGTGATGTTTATTCAAAAAAACGATATTACGGCACAATCATCCCACCACTCGACACAGATACCCAGTATGAAAATGTGATAGATATTCCTGATGCAAAGGAACGAGAATATACTATAAACTTGCCGATTTATTCTTGTGTGCATAAAGTTTATATAGGCATCAAAGAGGGAAGCACATTAAAAGCTGCTGGTGACTATGGAATTACAAAGCCTATTGTTTATTATGGATCATCGGTAACACAAGGCGGATGCGCATCAAGACCGGGTAATACATATCCAAGTATAATCTCGCGCGAACTGGATGCCGATTTTATAAGCTTTGGTCTTGCAGGAAGCGCCAAAGGTGAGCAGGAAATTGCCAATCACATAGCAAGTCTAGATATGAGTGCTTTTTGTTATGACTATGACTATAATGCTCCGTCTCTTGAGCACTATAAAAACACTCACGAAAAGTTTTTCAAAATTGTAAGAAAGGCTCATCCTGACATTCCTATACTAATGACAACAAGACCTAAAAAGCATTTGTCAGATGGTGAAAAACAACGAATTGCTGTTGTGCTTGAAACATATAATAACGCAGTAGCAGCAGGTGATAAAAACGTTTATTTTATCAAGGGTAGCGATTTGTTAGATGATGCCATTGCTGAATCAGCGCTTATAGAAAACTGCCATCCTAACGACTGTGGTTTTGCAAGTATGGCTCGAGTTATAGCTAACAAGTTAAAGGATGTTCTCAAAATATGAAAAAAGCACTTAACACTATACCAGGCATAGCCGCGGCTGTTTTAATTGCTGCGGTGGCTGTGTTTGTAGAAAATTTATTACCTATACATGTAATAGGTGGCGCAGTTATTGCGATGTTTTTGGGTATGATTTTTAATCCTATTATTAAAAAATACAATATTTTCGGTTCAGGATTAAAATTCACATCAAAAAAGATACTAAAATTTGCGATAATTATCTTAGGTTTATCGCTGAACATAAACAATGTTTTAAACGTTGGTCAAAAAACCTTGCTTGTTATGTTTTTTACTCTGCTTACTTGTTTTGGTGGAGGCTATTTTATAGGCAAGGCATTAGGACTTAACTGGAAATTATCAAATCTAATCTCTGCTGGTACGGGGATTTGTGGTGGCTCGGCAATAGCGGCGATAGCGCCTACTATTGATGCCGAGGATAATGATATTGCTTATGCTATGTCGGCAACATTTTTGTTTGACATGGCTATGATAATCTTATTTCCAATTATGGGTAAAGCCATAGGAATGACTGCCGAAGCTTTTGGTATATGGGCAGGTACCGCTGTAAATGATACATCAAGTGTTGTGGCTACTGGCTATGCTTTTTCAGAGGCGGCAGGTGACTACGCCACAATGGTAAAACTTACTCGTACATTAGCAATAATACCAACGGTAATTACTTTTGCTTTTGTAAGTTTGCGACTTAAGAAAAAAGAGTTCGCTAAACTTGAAAAAGATGGTAGCGCACTCAAAGCAAATTTTAGTATAAAAAAGATTTTCCCATGGTTTATTCTAGGCTTTTTGGCTATGTCAATCGTGACAAGCGTAATTAATATTCCAGCCCAGTTTGTGAGCACAACAAAAGATATAAGCAAATTTTTGATGGTTTGCGCATTAGCGGCAATAGGGCTTAATACATCGTTTGCTGATATGAAAAAAGCGGGTATAAAGCCAATGATTCACGGATTTATAATTTCTGCACTTGTGGTTATTGTAGCGCTTGTGGTGGAAATATTTATGGGGATTGTAACAATATAAAGTAAAAGAGCACTCATAGAGTGCTCTTTTTTTATAGTTTTATTTTAGCTAGACCTGCTTCGGAAGTTTCTTTATAGCGCGAAGATAAGTCAAGACCTGTTTCTTTCATCGTATGTATAACATGGTCAAGTGATATTTTGCGAGTGTTCCACAAAAAGCTTGAAAGGTTAACTGCGTTAATTGCGCGCATTGCCGCAACAGCGTTACGCTCAATACAAGGGATTTGAACAAGACCGCAAATTGGATCGCAAGTAAGACCGAGATGATGCTCAATAGCAATTTCAGCGGCATATTCAATTTTGTCAATCGTAAGGTCAAAAAGTTCTGCCAAAGCTGCGGCCGCCATAGCACAAGCTGAGCCGATTTCGGCCTGACAACCACATTCAGCACCCGAAATTGATGCGTTGGTTTTTATAAGATTTCCAATAAGTCCTGCGGTCATTAGCGCATGATAAATTTCTTCATCTGAAAAACCACTCTTTTGTTGGTGGTAAAAAAGTGTTGCAGGTAACACACCGGCCGCACCACAAGTAGGAGCTGTAACTATTGTTTCACCAGCAGCGTTTTGTTCGCTTACCGCAAAAGCATACGAGCAAACCATACGGTTTTGGCGTGTTTCGGGGCTTTCATCAATGTGCTGACTGTTGAAGAGAGTTTTTGCCTTTTTTTGAACATCTAATCCGCCTGGTAAAACGCCCTCATCATTAAGGCCGTTTTTTATTGACTGTTTCATGGCGGTCCAAATTGTTGCGATATGCTCTTTAAGTTCTTTTCCTTCAAATTCTAGAGCGTACTGCCATAGTTTAATACCCGTATTCTCGCAGTATTCGGCAATATCGGTAAATTTGTCGTGAGGATATACGTTCTCTAACTTTTCTGGACTCATATTTTCAAATTCGATATATCCGCCGCCGACACTGAAGACTCTGGTTTGTGCGATTTGTTTATTTTCTTTAAATGCGATAAGCGCCATAGTATTAGGATGCGGGATGTTGGTTTCATCCATATTAAATTCTATTTCGCAAGGTATAGGAGCAAATGTTTTTACTATAACTGTGTCGGTTCCGTGACCTTCACCAGTTTTGGCAAGAGAGCCAAAAAGAACAGCCTTAAACTTATCGGCGGTTGTATTTTGTGATTTGAAAATTTTACATGCCTTTTCAGGGCCTATGGTATGCGAACTTGATGGTCCGCGTCCTATTTTATAAATTTCTTTTATTGAAGTCATACCGGACATATTGTCACCTTTAAAGTTCATTATATATTTCAACAAGTTTTTTTGCTGAGTCGGCAAGTTTTTTTATTCCATCGAATATATTATCAGCATTATATTTTTTCAAATAGCAATCGGCTTCTAATGTAAAATAGCCACTATAATTTATTTCTTTTAATGCTTTTACAATAGGAACAAAATCAATATCCATAGAAAAAGGTATTTGATGAGAGTCATGCCATTTATCGTTGTCGTGTAGGTGTAAAGCTTTAAGCCTGTGGTCTAATGCTTTAATCATTTTCACAGCAGATGTATCGGAACCTTTCATTTCGGCATGTCCAATATCAAGACAAGCAACAAGTCCATCCGCCGCATCCACGTGATCACAAAAGCTTTTAGGGGTGGCACAAGCCGCAAAGATGGAATGATCTTTTTCTTTGTCCCAATTCCACATATTTTCAGTGGCAATTTTAACACCACAATCTTTTGCGAATGGAATTAGTTCAAGATACATTTCGGCGTTTTCGTTAGCGTTTTTATTGTTATCAGGGTGAATAACACAAATTTCGGCACCTGCTTCGGCAGAGCATTCGATAGCACGTTTTAAATGGTCCCTAATTTCTTTGCAATATACAGGGAAAGGCGCGTGTGATTGATTACAATGTATGCCGTTATCAAGACCTATTTGTTTTAATTTTCTTGCAAAAGCTAAATGGTTGTTTCCAGCTAATGGATGATCATTTTCTAAAAGGCTTTGTGTTGAATAATTATATTTGCACATAGCAAACATAGAAAAATCCCAAGCATCAAAACCCGCTTTTGCCACATATTCTATTGCTTTTTCTTCGCCAATTATTTTTGCTGCTGAAGCAATTTCGGTTGAAATTTTCATACTAACACCACCTAAGGTTTCTGTTAACATTATACCATTAAAAAACAAAAGAGCAAGGATTTCCTTGCTCTTTTATGATAATTAAAATTATGCTTGTAAAGTGCTTTTTGCAGATTTGTTTATAATTAGATGAACAATAATCATAGCAACCAAGATTCCTAAACCAACAAGGTCAGTCTTAAGACCTGGGAATATAAGTAATAATCCACCTATTATACTTATGATTTGCTCAAACCATTTTAACCTGTATATCAAAAATGCTTCAAGTGAAGCTGATACCGCGAACATACCAATAATAGATGTGATGCATATAAGTATAACTTCTATGGCGGTTGTGTTGATAAACAACATTGAAGGATTAAGAGCGAATACATACGGAATTATAAATGCTCCGATAGCAAGTTTTGTAGAGGTAAGCGCTGTTTTCATTGGGTTTGCTTGTGCAATTGCCGCACCCGCATAAGCAGCAAGTGCCACAGGAGGTGTCAAATCGGCAACAATACCAAAATAGAAAACAAAGAAGTGAGCAGCAAGATCTGGCACACCCATTTTTATAAGTATTGGAGCGCATGTTGCAGCCATAATACAATAGTTTGCAGTGGTTGGAACACCCATACCAAGGATGATACAGCAAATCATAGTAAGGAATAGCGCGATTATAACCTGACTACCTGCAAGTGCTACAATTCCGTTAATAAGCACGTTTGCAAGACCAGTCATTGTGATTGTACCAGCGATAATACCTGCTACACCACAAGCAACAGCAACGGTAATCATTCCTTGTCCACCAGCAGCTAACGCTTCTAGAATGCGTTTTGGTGTGATACGATTTTCTTTATTGAAAAGACCCACTATGATAGTGGAGATTATAGCAACAGCAGCGGCAAATGCGATTGAACGAGAGCCGGAACTAACAAGGAAAATAAGAATAATAAGAGGTAGTAATAAATATGTTTGCTTTAAAAGTGGTATAAATCTTGGTAATTCATCTTTGGTAAGACCGCGGAGTCCTTCTTTTTTTGCTTCAAGATGTACTGTAATGAACACACCAAGGAAATAAAGCACAGCAGGTAATATTGCGCGAACAACCAAATTGCTATAAGGTACGCCAATGTTTTCTGCCATAAGGAAGGCAGCAGCGCCCATGATAGGTGGCATAATTTGTCCGCCTGTTGAAGCTGCTGCTTCAGCAGCTGCAGCAAATTCGGGCTTGTATCCGGTTCTTTTCATGAGAGGAATAGTTACCGAACCAGAACCTACTGTATTTGCAACGGATGATCCTGAAACCATACCTTCTAACGCGCTGGTAACAACCGCAACCTTAGCAGGACCACCAGAAAATCTACCAACGATTGAGTTTGAGATTTTGATAAAGAAATCAGCGATACCTGTTCTTTCGAGAAAAGCGCCAAAGATAATAAACACAGCAATAAATTTTGCGCATGTATTAACAGGGGTAGACAAAACGCCTGCAGTGGTAGTGTAGAACAATTTTCCAACAAAGCCTTCTACTCTACGCCACATATCTGGGTTACTAAGTCCCCAACCGAGCGCATATATTATAAATCCTGTCGCAACAATAATTATCGGCATACCTACGCATCTGCGACAAAGTTCGAGCAAACAAAGTATCCCAACGATACCAATAATTATTTGATGTGTTTCAAATCTGCTGCCTTGGTTTATGATTGTTATAGCAGTGGCTGTATGAAAGAAGAACGAGCCAGGTCCTATAATCAACAATATAAGATCATACCAAGGAATAAAGTTTGTTTTTTGCATTCCTTTTTTTGCAGGGAATACTAAAAAACCGATAAATACAATGCAACCCATAAAACTTGAAAGTCTAACTGTATCAAGCCAGGTAGCAAAAAATGTTACATAAATACAAAAGATAGAAAATGTAGCGAGTATACTATTGACAATGATTTTTGGTGCGCCTTCCCAAAGGCGTGTGTTTGACTCTCGGTCAAACTTTTTCATCACTGCATCTAAATCCATATTTTCTAGGACTTCTGTATTTTTCTTTTTAGATAAAAACAAATCTAACGTCCTTTCATATAAATTTTGTAGCTGCGACTATTATGCCGCAGCTACATAGCTTTTGATTTAGGTTTGATAATTAATCGATAGCAACTTCGATTCCTTTTTCTTTAAAGTATTTAGCAGCGCCTGCGTGGAAAGGAACTGTAAGACCTTCTGTTGCATTTTCAAGTGAAAGTTCTGCGCCTTTTGCGTGTTCTTTAGAGATGTCATCAATGTTATCAAAAATAGCAGCGGTAAGAGCATACACATCATCTTCATTTGCATCTGCGCTTACGATCAATGTAGCTTTAACAGTTACTGTTAAAATTTCTTCTGTTTGATTTTCGTAGGTGTTTGCAGGAATTTTGTATACTGAATAGAAGCTGTTGTCATTCATAAGTTTTTCTGCGATATCACCATCGATTGGAACGATACGAGTATTTGCGTTTGTCATGCAAAGCTCGGTAATAGCTGGTGTAGGAGCACCTGCTACGATAAATGCAGCATCAATTTTACCATCTTTGAGCGCATCAGCACTTTCATCAAAGTTTTGATACTGTGGTTTTATATCTTCTTCGGTAAGACCAGCAGCTGTAAGTGTGTCCATTGCGTTAAAGTATACGCCTGAACCTGGAGCGCCGATAGAAACCTTTTTGCCTTTAAGGTCTGATACTGATTTAATTGCAGGATTTGTTGTGATAAGTTGAACTGCTTCAGCATAGAGACCAGCAACTGTACGGAATGTTTCGATTTTTCCATCTGATTCAAATGTGCGAGTTCCGTTCCACGCATAGTCCATAACATCAGATTGAACAGTA
>JAZRKK010000054.1:0-2105 GCA_045646305.1 Acutalibacteraceae bacterium | reverse complement strand
TATTTGGTTTTCTGTAATGAGGGAGGCATTCTTGCTATGTGTTGCAAGAAAAAAATATTTCCGTAAAGCGGGAGGTGCCGTTATGAGAGTAAAAATTACACTCGCTTGCACAGAATGCAAGCAACGCAACTACAACACAATGAAAAACAAGAAAAACGACCCTGACAGACTTGAAATGAATAAGTATTGCAGGTTCTGCAGAAAGCACACCTTGCACAAGGAAACAAAGTAAGGAGGGTAATGTAATGAAAACTGTCAATAGAATTTGTCAGATTCTTTCGGTTATCTTCGCAGTTGTTTCTTTAGTACTTTTCTTCACCCCATTCGCAACACTTACTACTGGTAGTGGTGATGTAAATATGGTTGGTGCAGCGCTTGGTTTCGGTGCTAAAACCGAGGTAGCAGGCGTTGAGTACGATATGGCAAAGTCGGCAGATATTCTTTTCTGCTTCTTCCTTACCGTAATTGGTGTATTGCTTAGCGTTTTCTCGTTTAAGTCAAAGAAAGTACGTTATTTTGCTCCTGCAGTTGGTTTGGGCAGTGGTATTTACATGTTGGTTATCGCTTTAAGCGATGCTGCTAAGTTTGTAGATGCTCGTCCACTTTCAACTAAGCTTGGCGTTACAGCTATCAATTATTCGACATCTGTATTGCTTACAGCTATTGCACTTTTAGTTTTTGCTATCGCAGCAGCAGCGTATTTACTTATTGACGATTATATCGAGGTAATGCAGTCAAAGGGTTCGAAACGCACAATTGTAAAGCGTGTTATTGCTTTCTTAAAGGATTACAAGAGCGAGATCAAAAAGATCGTATGGCCAGGACCACATGATGTTGTAAAAAACACTGCAATAGTTCTTGCTATGTGCTTACTTGTTGGTGCGTTTATCTGGCTTCTTGACCTTGGCCTTGGCAAACTCATAGAACTTATCCTTTAATAAGGATTTGGGAGGTTAGCAAAAATGGCTGAAACAACTGAAGCAAGATGGTATGTAGTGCATACCTATTCTGGTTACGAGAATAAGGTTGCAACCGACCTTGCTACTATGGTCGAAAGTCGCGGTATGCAGGATTTGATTCAGGATATTAAAATTCCTATGGAAACTGTTACCGAGATTAAAGACGATAAAAAACGCGAGGTTGAAAGAAAAATTTTCCCTGGATACGTTTTAATTAAGATGATTGTTACCGATGACAGCTGGTATGTTGTTAGAAACATTCGCGGTTGTACAGGTTTTGTTGGTCCTGCATCTAAACCAGTACCACTAACCGATGCTGAGGTTGCAGCATTGGGCGTTGAAAAGCACAGCGTTCAAGTAGGCTACTCAGAAGGTGATACCGTTAAGATTATAAGCGGTCCACTCGAAGGTTACAGCGGCGTTATCAAGTCAATTGACTTGGCAAACAATAACGTATGTGTTGTACTTTCAATGTTCGGCAGAGAAACACCGGTTGAGCTTGAACTTGACCAGATATCTGTTGAAAACTAATTGTTAATACGCAGAAATGCTTATTAACTTCCGGCATATAGATTTTTTTACGGTCAAGGTTAACCGTCTGTAAAAATGTGAGCATCTATGTGTCACGGTGGGAGGAGCGCGTATAGGAGTGTTCCGCCAAGTGTTACTTTAGCAAAACAAAGGTTTTGACTAAACACGGTTACCACGAATAATGGAGGTGCTATTTATGGCTCAGAAAATTACAGGTTATATTAAATTGCA
This sequence comes from Acutalibacteraceae bacterium, assembly GCA_045646305.1. GTDB lineage: Bacteria > Bacillota > Clostridia > Oscillospirales > Acutalibacteraceae > UBA737. Next base: position 384 of record JAZRKK010000054.1, on the reverse strand, counting down.
AATTCCTGCAGGTAAAGCAACACCAGCTCCACCTGTTGGTCCTGCACTCGGTCAGCATGGTGTTAACATCATGGAGTTTACCAAAGCATTCAACGAAAGAACCAAAAATGATGTAGGTATGATTATACCTGTTATCATCACTGTATATGCAGACCGTTCTTTCAGTTTTATTACAAAGACCCCACCAGCAGCCGTTCTTATTAAAAAAGCATGCGGTATCGAAACTGCTTCGGGTACACCTAATAAAACAAAGGTTGCTAAGATTACAAGCGAACAAATCAGAAAAATCGCAGAAACTAAAATGCCCGACCTTAACGCAGCAAGCATTGAAGCAGCAATGAGCATGATTGCTGGTACAGCTCGCAGCATGGGCGTTGAAGTTGT
>JAZRKK010000053.1:0-40705 GCA_045646305.1 Acutalibacteraceae bacterium | reverse complement strand
AGAATTGTCGGGTCCTTATTATCTTGTCGTTGTTTAATTTTCAAGGTTCGTGCAGCGCCTTTTTGGCACTCCAAGCGCACCCTTTCTCAAAGGTGCCCGATTATAATACCACAGTGAATGGGGTTTGTCAACACTTTTTTTCAAAAAATTTCAAAAAATTTTTCAACTGTTTTTTTGCCACAATATATTGGGTTTGCATACATATACAGTATACAATTTTACAGTATTCAACACCATATTTTTACATAATTAAAGGCCACGTTTTACACGCAGCCTTTGTTTTTTACTATTTATTTTCCGCAACCTTTATCAAAATTTGGATTGCAAGCATAATAGTTTTTAGAATTTAATCTATCGGTTGTAATTCCAAGCGCCTCACCAAATCTTTGATAATGCACAATTTCACGCTGACGCAAAAATCTTAGTGGGTCAAGTACATCCGGGTCATCGATAAGACGGATAAGATTGTCATAGGTCACTCTTGCTTTTTGTTCAGCACCCATATCTTCATGAAGGTCGGCGATTATGTCGCCTTTTGACTGAATGTATTCAGCATGCCACGGCATTCCCGATGCAGCGATTGGATACACACTTGCGGTATGGTCAACAAAATAAGTGTCAAAACCCGATGCTTTAATTTGTTCAGGGGTGAGGTTTCTTGTAAGTTGGTAAACCATTGCACAAACCATTTCCATGTGCGCTAGTTCCTCGGTACCAATGTCGGTAAGGATCCCCTTCACCTCATTATAAGGCATACCATATCTTTGAGTAAGGTAGCGCATGGATGCGCCAAGTTCACCATCTGGTCCACCATATTGACTGATTATGATTTTTGCAAGTTTTGGATTAGGGTTTTTAATGTTTACGGGGTATTGCAATTTCTTTTCATATTGCCACATACACTACACCTGCCTTTCCCACGGCCACGGTGAGTCTATCCAACTCCAATAATCAGTAGCCGAAACATCACAAGTTGTTACAATATACTTACCAAATCTTGTTTCGTATTTGTTAATTTCTTCTTGTTTGCGGCGGCGATATTCACGCAACATACTCAAAGCTTTTTGATCATGTGGGTGAGTATCAAGAAATAGTTCGGTTTCTTTTATAGCAAAATCAAGAGCGCTGATTTTTCGCTTTAGCATCATTTTTTCGTTCATCGCCATACGCCTCCTGTTGATAGAGGTTTGTTAAGACAAGGGTATATGGTGCCACAAGAAAATCCTGTATCGGCATCATATACGGAATTTATTTTTTGCACATTAACAAAAGCCATAGCAAGAACATCAGACTCCCTAGCCATATTATGTGGCATTCGGTAATTTGTATCCATATAGTTCATAGCCTTTCTCCTTTTAAAAAATATTTTACTTCCCTCTTTATAGTTTATTATGGGACAAGGAAAAAGGTGAAAAAAAGAACGGCCTAAAAAGCCGTTCCTTTTATATTACTTAAATTCTTCAGTTTTCTTTTCGACAATATATCTTGGTCTGTTTTTTACTTCAAGATAAATCTTACCGATGTACTCACCAATAACGCCAAGACTTAAAAGCTGCACACCACCAAAAAAACAAACTATACTTACAGTTGATGCCCAACCTGCAACACTTGAACCTACCAAAGCGGTAACAACCGACCATATAATTCCAACAGCGCTAAATGCCGATACTATAAATCCAAACGCAGTTATAAGTCGTATCGGTTTTACCGAAAGACTTGTTATGCCATCTATCGCAAATGACAACATCTTTTTAAGCGGATATTTGCTTTTTCCGGCTAATCGTTCTTTTCGCGAATATTCAACACATGAATATCTAAAGCCAACCATCGGCACTAAACCTCGCAAAAAAAGATTGACTTCTTTAAACTGAGCTAGACTTTGCAAAGCACGTTTTGACATTAGGCGATAGTCCGCGTGATTGTAAACCATCTCTACGCCCATAGCACGCATAATTTTGTAAAAAAATTGCGCTGTGCCACGTTTAAACGCAGTATCGGTTTTTCGGTCGCTTCGCACACCATAAACAATATCGCTACCTGCTAAATATTCATCTATCATTTTATCAATAGCGTCAATGTCATCCTGTCCGTCACAATCAACTGAAATCGAAACATCACATTTTTCTTTCGCTTCCATAAGACCAGCAAACAAAGCGTTTTGGTGACCACGATTGCGACTAAGCGAAATGCCGCAATAATGTTCATCGACTTGAGAAAGCTGAGTTATAACATCCCAAGTTTTGTCTTTGCTTCCATCATTGACAAAAAGTATGCGACTGTTTTCACTGATTTTTCCATCTATGTACAAATCGTTAACCTTCTGCAAAAACATTGGCGCTGTAACAGGCAAAACCTCTTGTTCATTAAACACGGGTATTACAATATATAATATAGGTTTCATTTTTGTTCCCCTTTGTTGGCTACTTTACATATAAATATATAGCCAAATCAACTTTTTGTCAAGCAACCGCGCCGATAGCATTACGAAGTTTTAAAAGTATTTTCTTTTCAGCGCGCGACACCTGTACCTGAGACATACCGAGTTTTTGAGCTGTTTCATTTTGGGTAAGATATTCAAAATATCGACATCTTATTATTTGCTGTTCGGTACTGTCTAATTTTTTAAACGCGCGTTCAAGTAAAAGCTTGTTTGTCAATAATTCTTCAGGACCATCCACCGAGATATCAATCTCGCTTGTTCCATCTTCACTTTCGTATGTAAGTGAAACGGTCGGAAGAGCTGCCGACTGCGCTTCGGTTACCTCCTCGGGGGTAACTCCGAGTTCTGTTGCCAACTCACTTATAGTTGGTTCACGTGAAAGCTTTAATTCCAAAGCCGATTTTACACGCACAATCTTTAAAGATAGCTCTTTCAAGCTACGCGACACTTTAACCGAGCCACCATCACGAAACATACGGCGAATTTCACCTAATATTACAGGCACAGCATAGGTCGAAAAGCAAAGGCCTCTTGCTTCATCAAATCCATCCGCCGCCTTAATAAGTCCTATACACCCTGCTTGATACAAATCATCATACTCGATTCCTCTACCGACAAATCGTTTACACAGTGAATGCACTAACGGCAAATTGCTTTCGATAAAGATATCGCGTTTTTTAATCTCAACCATTTACAGTATATCTCGGCGCTATTTTTTTAACAAGAGTAATGGTTGTACCCTTGCCGATACGCGAACGCACCCGAATTGAATCCATAAAACTTTGCATCACAGCAAATCCCAGCCCTGCACGTTCTCCACCAACTGTTGTAAAAAGCGGTTCCATTGCCTTTTCTACATTTTCAATACCGCAACCATTATCCCGAATTTTTATTCTTATCGTATTAGTATCTGTTATTTCTCCACTTATGTAAATTTTGCCCAATTTTTCTTTGTAAGCGTGGACAATACAATTTGTAACAGCCTCGCTAACAGCTGTTTTAATATCATTGATTTCTTCAAGTGTTGGATCTAGTTGCGCTGTAAAAGCCGCTACTGTTGCTCGGGCAAATCCCTCGTTTGCCGAGCGAGATAATATGTTCATACTAAATTTATTAACAATTTCCATAATTCTTCTCCTTGCTTTTTGGTTCATCAATAGTAGCTAATTTTTCAATTCCTGATAATTTCATCACCTTGTAAATTTGTGGCGATGTTCCAGTAATATGAAGTTTCGCTCCTCGCTGCGATAAATTCCGGTATCTACCCATTACAAGACCTATTCCCGAACTATCCATAAAACTCACTCGTGTAAAATCAAGCACAAGCAATGATGGCATATTTAGTTCCACTGCATTATCAATTGAATTGCGTACTGCTGCGGCAGAATGATGATCAATCTCACCACATAGATATGCAGTAGTTACCTCTCCACTAACATTAATATCCACGGACATAAAAACACCTCTTAAACAAAAATTAAAAGACAAACTTCTAATTTATTATAGAAGCTTGTCCTTAAAAACATTGTCATATCAAATTGTCAAATTTTATTATTTACAGTCTTAAAAGTGGTCTTATTTCACTAGCAAGATACAGCGAACCGAAAACAAACAATGAATTATCACCACTTTTTTCTTTTGCAAGATTTATTGCATCTTGTAAATCGTTTGCAACAAAAACGTTTTTACAATATCTATTCGCCTCATCAGCGAGTTCTTCTGCCGACAACGCGCGTGGAACATTTGGCTTTACACATATTACATTTTCACAAATCGGTAAAATTTTCGAAAGCACGTCTTGATAATTTTTGTCACGCATAACCCCAACAATTGCAGTTGCATTTTTGTGATTTTCAACCACGCCTTTAAGTACATCTGCACCATCAGGGTTATGAGCGCCGTCAATTACTATAAGTGGATTTTTCGACATGACCTCAAGTCGCGCAGGTATAAATGCTTTTTCTAATCCTGACTTAATGCTACTTTCACAAATATTAAGACCACAGTTTTTTAACACTTCTATTGCTACAAGTGCATTTTCAATCTGGAACTCACCACCAAGCGAAGTTTTATAATGTTCATTCTTGTATAAAAACTCATTTCCTAAAACCGAAGATTTAACACCATCTAAACTTAATTTGTTAGGAATTATTGCATTTGGCGCAAAACTTTTTATAACATCGAATACAGTTGATGTTTGAAATGGTGACGTAACAACCGTATTGTTTTTGATTATTCCGCACTTTTCTTTTGCTATTTCCTCTATTGTTCCACCCAAAATAGCGATGTGATCAAGCCCAATTTTTGTTATAACCGAAACAATCGGTGCGCATATAACATTGGTCGCATCAAATCTTCCGCCAAGTCCTGTTTCAAGCACAGCAACATCTATCTGGTTTTCACTAAAATACAAAAAACCAACCGCAGTTATAAATTCAAATTCCGTAAGCGCTACATTTGTATCAACGACTTTTTGTGATAATCTACACAAATCATCATGACTAATATACTCACCACAAATTTGAATTCGTTCGCAAAAATCGATAATGTACGGTGACACGAAAGTACCAACACTATAACCTGCTTCTTTTAATGCGCTTGACACAAATGTACAAACCGATCCTTTTCCATTTGTACCCGCAATATGAATACATTTAAAATCATTTTGCGGGTTCCCAAGTTTTTCACAAACCTTTTTTATACGGCTAAGTCCCGCTTCGTGTGAAAAAGCACCTAAGGAATATATATAGTTTAAAGTTTCGTTATAATTCATAAAACACCAAAATTTTACTTGAAAATTTGAAATATAATTTCACATAATACAATTAAGGATTAAGCAATTAATCCTTTTAAATACAACAGATATATTAAAACTTTATTTCAAATAATGAAAATATATTTGTTGTAATAAAAAAGAGAGCCAATTTAAATCGGCTCTCTTTTTGGGTTTTGTTTTAAATTAAAGAGCCTTGAGGTCAGCGATGCTGTCTTCAATCATCTTTATTTTATCGAGCGCTTTCGCAAGACCTGCGCGTTGCTGTTCGATAACTGCTGCGGGTGCTTTTGCAACAAATCCCGCATTATTAAGTTTCTTTTCAAAGAATTCTTTGTCAACAATAGCTTTTTGCAAATCTTTGTTAAGTCTTGCAATTTCGCCATCAATATCTACAAGTTCTTTCATTGGCATATAAACTGTTGCTGCATCGGTAACAACTCGAACCGCACCCTCTGCGTCAAAGTTATCTCCAATTTCTACTTCAGAAGCTGAAGCCAAACGGCAAATATATGATGTGCCTGTGCTAAATGTATTTGCAAAATTGGTTTGAATGCAAACCTTTGCTTTCTTTGATGGTGGAACATTCATTTCTGCTCTGCGGTTTCTGATAGCCTTGATTACAAGCATAATTTTTTCAAACTCTGCTTCTTCAGCTACAAAGTTAAATTCATCACAGAACTTAGGCCACTCGGTTATCATAAGAGCTTCTTCATCACCGTGAGGCATTGTCTGCCAAATTTCTTCAGTGATAAATGGCATAAATGGATGAAGAAGAGCAAGTGTGTTTGTAAACACGTATACAAGTACACTACGAGCAGTGTTTTTAGCTGCTTCATCTTCGCCATTCAAACGCGCTTTGCATATTTCAATATACCAATCGCAGAATACATCCCAAATAAAGTCGTAAAGTTTTTGTACCGCCATACCAAGTTCGAAACGATCAAGATTTTCAGTAACATCACGAACAAGAGTATTATATTTTGAGATTATCCATTTATCTTCAAGCGCAAGAGAATTTGTATCCACCGGCAAAACTTTGTCGTTGTCAAGATTCATAAGAATAAATCTTGCCGCATTCCAAATCTTGTTAGCAAAGTTACGACTTGCTTCAACACGTTCAGGTATATAACGCATATCGTTACCTGGGCTGTTACCAGTAGCAAGTGAGAAACGGAGCGCATCAGCACCAAAAGTATCAATAACTTCGAGTGGATCAACACCATTACCCAAAGATTTTGACATTTTTCTACCTTGTGGGTCACGAACAAGACCGTGAATTAAAACAGTATCAAAAGGAACTTGACCTGTTTGTTCAAGACCTGAGAACATCATACGCATTACCCAGAAAGGAATAATGTCATAACCTGTAACAAGTGTGTTTGTAGGATAGTAGTGTTTTAAATCCTCGGTTTCATCCGGCCAACCAAGTGTAGAGAATGGCCAAAGCGCTGATGAAAACCAGGTATCAAGTGTATCTGGATCTTGAACAATTTTTTCACTACCACAATGAGCACACTTAACTGCATCCTCACGAGAAACAGTAATCTCACCACATTCCTCACAATACCAAGCAGGAATACGATGGCCCCACCAAAGTTGGCGCGAAATACACCAGTCGCGAATATTCTCAAGCCAGTGGAAATAAACTTTTTCAAAACGCTGAGGAACAAATTTAGTATCGCCATTTTTAACTGCATCGATAGCAGGTGTAGCTAATGGCTTCATCTTTACAAACCATTGCTTTGAAACAGCTGGTTCAACTGTAGTTCCACAACGATAGCATGTACCTACATTATGAGTGTAATCTTCTACTTTAACGAGAGCGCCCTCAGCTTCTAAATCAGCAACAATTGCCTTACGAGCTTCGTAACGATCCATACCTGCATATTTAGGATAATCAGCAGTGATTTTAGCATCATCGGTCATTACACAAATAACTGGAAGATTATGGCGAAGACCAACCTCAAAGTCGTTAGGGTCGTGTGCTGGTGTAATCTTAACAACACCTGTACCGAAATCCATTTCAACATAATCATCAGCAACAACCGGTATCTTACGATGAACGATTGGTAGATCAAGTTCTTTGCCTATTAAATCTTTATATCTCTCATCATTTGGGTTCACAGCAACAGCAGTATCACCAAGTAAAGTTTCAGGACGAGTAGTAGCAAGTTCTAGATATCCACTGCCATCAACAAAAGGATAACGCAAATGCCAAAAATGACCTGCTTGTTCCTCGTATTCAACTTCAGCATCAGAAATAGATGTTTTACAATGTGGGCACCAGTTGATGATACGTTCACCGCGATATATAAGACCCTTTTCGTAAAGGTTTACAAACACTTCTTTTACTGCTTTATTGCATCCTTCATCAAGAGTAAAGCGTTCGCGATCCCAGTCACATGAAGAACCCAGTTTCTTAAGCTGCTCAATAATTCTGCCGCCATATTGACGTTTCCATTCCCAAGCGCGCTCCAAAAATCCATCGCGACCGATATCTTCTTTTGTGATACCTTCTTTTTTCATTGCCTCAACAATTTTTAATTCGGTTGCAATAGATGCATGGTCGGTACCTGTAAGCCAAAGAGTGTCAAAGCCTTGCATACGCTTAAAGCGGATAAGAATATCCTGTAAGGTATTATCAAGAGCATGTCCCATATGAAGTTGACCAGTAATGTTTGGTGGTGGAATAACTATTGTATAAGTTTCCTTACCTTCCTCACACTTTGCGTGGAAATATTTTCCATCAAGCCACATTTTATAAATGCGGTCTTCAACATCCTTTGGGTCATACTGTTTTGCGAGTTCTTTATTCATAAATTTACCAACTCCAAATAAGTATAATTAAATTCAATATGTTAATATTAATACTGTCAGCCACGAGAAACAGCGTTTGCATTTCGAGGCGGACATGCCGCCCGAGATGCGAATTTTGCTTTAAAAACATTTAAAGCATGTGGCTTTTCGGACGGTTTTTTATTTTACCTCTAAAAGCGCTATATGTCAAGTGCAGTTTGTGTCGCTTGACCTTTTTGTGGCAATGCACCTGCAGCAGGCAAATTCTTTGTGCGATAGCGATGTGGGTTTTCAATCGTTTCTATATCACAAGGCTCTGCTGTAAATATTCGCTGACCTTTCTTTTGAGTCATAACGGCAATACCACCATTGTCCTTTGTGGTTTTTGCCGGAATAAGCGCTGTATTAACAAGCAACATACGATTGTTTGTTGATTTAAGCAGCAAATCACAATCTTCTTTAAAATAAAGAATAGTATGAATTTTGTGTTTTTCGCAATAAGCTTTAATCAACTTTTTACGATTAGTCTTAGTTTCGTAAGATTTTAGTGGAACTTTTGCTATACGCCCATTATCAAACACAAATATCATAAATCCCGAATAATCACGAGTGTGCACCATATAAAGGCTTGATTCACCATCATCATATTCAAGCTTACTTGCTACAAAGTCACCAAGCGCACTAGCTTTTCCATCAGCAAAATCGAAAACTCGACTCTTGTATACTTGAGCATTGGTTGTAAAGAACAACAAATCATGCGCGTTAGTTGACTCGATTGTTTGAATTATTTCATCGCCTTCTTTAAGCTTTTGTTCACCACTCATGCGCAATGACTGTGGCGTGATTTTCTTAAAGTAACCATCTTTTGTAAAGAATAATGTTACAGGCGACTCATCAACAACCTCAGGCTCATTTGTTACATCCTCGGTTTCAGCCGAAACAATTTGAGTTTTACGGTCTACGCCATATTTCTTTATAACCTCTTCAAGTTCTTTTACAATTATCTTCTTTATCTTTGATTTAGAATCAAGAATTGACTGCATTTCTTCGATTTCTTTTTCAAGGCTTTCAATCTCATCAAGGCGTTTTAAAATGTATTCGCGGTTTAAATGGCGCAATTTAATTTCAGCTACATACTCAGCTTGTATTTCATCAATACCAAAACCAATCATAAGGTTTGGTACAACCTCTTTTTCTTCGCGTGTATCACGAACTATTTTAATTGCCTTATCAATATCAAGAAGAATCTTCTCCATACCTTTAAGCAGATGGAGTTTAGCTCTTGCTTTTTCAAGTTTAAAATAAACTCTACGGCGTACACACTCACTACGGAACGCAACCCATTCGCTTATAATATCCTTAACGCCGAGAACCATCGGACTTGAAGCAATAAGAATATTAAAGTTACAAGAAAAGCTATCTTGTAATGGTGTGATTTTGAAAAGCTTTTTCATAAGTTTTTCCGGATCAACGCCACGCTTTAGGTCTATTGTTATTTTAAGACCTTGCAGGTCTGTTTCATCTCGTATATCATTTATTTCGGTAATCTTTTTAAGTTTTACAAGGTCTATTACCTTTTCGATTATTGCCTCAGTTGTGGTAGTAGGAGGTATAGATTTTATATCGATACAATTGTTAGACTTATCATATTCATAAGTACCTCTAACCTTAAATCCACCACGGCCTGTTTCGTAGATTTTTTCCATCTCGGCACGATTGTATAAAAGTTCGCCGCCGATTGGGAAATCAGGTGCCAAAAGTGTATCAGCAACATTTATATCGTTATCCTTAATATACGCTATTGTTGTTTCGCAAACCTCACGCAAGTTAAACGGACAAATATTACTTGCCATACCGGCCGCAATACCCATGTTCGCATTTACAAGTATTGATGGAAATGTTACAGGAAAAAGCACAGGCTCTTTCATTGTTGCATCGTAGTTATCTACAAAATCTACTGTGTCTTTATCAATGTCTATAAAAAGTTCTTCAGCTATTGGTGAAAGCTTTGCCTCTGTATATCTTGATGCCGCGCATTGCATATCGCGTGAATACGCCTTACCAAATGAACCCTTTGATTTAACATAAGGATGCAAAAGTGCTTCGTTACCCTCTGATAGACGTACCATTGTTTCGTAAATAGCAGCATCACCATGTGGGTTAAGTTGCATTGTTCGACCAACAATGTTAGCCGACTTTATTGTAGAACCCTTAAGAAGACCCATAGTGTGCATCGTGTAAAGCAATTTACGATGTGATGGTTTAAAACCATCTATCTCAGGAATAGCACGTGATACTATTACGCTCATAGCATACGGCATAAAGTTTGATTTTAGTGTTTCGGTAACTAAACTTTCAACCACGGTACCAGCACCCGCAATGTATGCATTGCTTTGTGGCTTTTTAACTTTTTGTTCTGTTTCTTTCTTTTTTCTTGGAGCCAAGTTAATAATCTCCTTTTAATTTATGTGTTAGCTAATATCGGCATCTTCCATATATAGATAACCGTATTCTGAAATGTAATCTTTTCTTCCTGCAAGATTATCACCAAGCAACAAATCAAACATATCACTAGTATGCTCAGCATCTTCAGGTAATATTTTTATAAGGCGGCGTGTATCCGGATTCATCGTTGTAAGATTCATCATATCAGGTTGGTTTTCACCAAGTCCTTTTGAACGCTGTAACGTATACTTTTCATCGCCTATCTCGTTTAGTATATCTGCCTTTTCGTTTTCATCATAAGCAAAGTAGGTTTTTGCTTTAGTGTTTATCTCGTAAAGAGGAGTTTCTGCAATAAACACTTTACCCTCGCTTATAAGCGTTGGCATAAGACGATAAATCATAGTAAGTATTAGCGTACGAATATGAAATCCATCCACATCGGCATCAGTACAAATTATAATTTTATTCCAACGTAGGTTTGCAATATCGAAGTTTGAAAGATTTTTATTAGCCTTTGACTTAACCTCAACGCCACACCCCAACACTTTAAGCAAATCGGTAATAATATCACTTTTGAAAATTTTATCGTATTCTGCTTTTAAGCAGTTGAGTATCTTACCACGAACCGGCATAATAGCCTGGAAAGCTGCATCACGCGCAAGTTTACACGAACCCAAAGCTGAGTCACCCTCAACTATGTAAAGTTCGCGCTCATTGACATCTTTGCTTCGACAGTCAACAAACTTTTGCACACGGTCAGCCATCGTATTACCAGTAGCCAAAGTCTTTTTAAGGTTTATTCTTTCCTTTTCGCTTCTCTCACGACTACGTTTATTTATAAGAACTTGTTCTGCAATCTTTTCAGCTTCAGCTTTATTTTCAATAAAATAAATTTCAAGTTGATGGCGGAAAAATTCGGTCATCGCATCACCAATAAATTTATTGGTGATACTCTTTTTGGTTTGGTTTTCATAAGATACCAATCCACCTGGTGAAAAAGAAGATACTACAAGCACCAAACATTCTTCTATATCAGAAAATGTTATCTTACTTTCGCCACTTTTATATTTATTGTTTTGTTTTAGATAAGCATCTATCTGGTAAACAAATGCATTTCTTACCGCTCTTTCTGGAGCACCACCATACTCAAGCCAACTTGAGTTGTGATAATATTCTTTTAAAGTATGGCGATTAGAAAAAGTAAGTGCCGCATTTATCTTGACTTTATATTCGGGTTTATCATCACGATCGCGACCCTTGCGCTCAGCCGACCAAAACTGTACCGAGGTAAGTTTTTCCTCGCCTACCTTTTCGTTTACATAGTCGGTAATACCATTTTCGTAAATTATATCCTGTGTTATATAACGAGCGCCTTGTTGCTCACGAAACTCGAACAACAATCCATCATTAACAATCGCTTGTCTTTTAAGCGTATCGATAAAATAGTCACGTGGAATGTTTATATCGGTAAATACCTCTATATCAGGTTTCCAACGAATTTTAGTTCCTGTTTCGCGACCTGTATACTCCTCGCGTTTCAAGCCACCCTTGTTGAAACCTTTTTCAAAATGCAAACTGTATTTAAAGCCATCGCGCTTAACTTCAACATCCATCCACTCAGCTGCGTACTGTGTAGCGCAGAGACCTAGACCATTAAGACCGATTGATGTGCTATAATTGGACCCTTCATCAGTGCCATATTTACCACCCGCATACATTTCGCAAAAAACCATTTCCCAGTTTTCGCAATCATATTTGGAGTTGTAGTCAACAGGGCAACCACGACCAAAGTCTTGCACCTCGATAGAGTTGTCACTATGATAGGTAATAACTATCTTTTTACCATAACCCTCACGTGCTTCATCAATAGAGTTAGATATTATTTCAAAAACCGAATGTTCACATCCATCTAGACCATCCGAACCAAATATAACACCTGGGCGTTTTCTAACACGGTCAGGACCTTCAAGTTTTTGTATACTAGTATTATCGTATTGTGGTTTTGCTTTAGCCAAAATTACACTTCCTTGCAAATAGCAATATTTATACATATTATCATACAGTATACATTATACACTAAATATTGTGGTTTAGTCAAGGTTAAAAACACAAAGCTATATATAAAAAAACGCTCCGATAAAGTCGGAGCGAAACTTACAATTTAATCTAAATTTATATATGGAGCAGGATCAACATTTCTGCCGTTTACAATAACCTCAAAATGCAAATGATTACCGGTTGACTGACCTGTTGTACCTACAAGAGCAATAACCTCGCCCTGAGATACATTATCACCAACTTTGCAACAAAGCTGACGCGCATGCGCATAAAGTGTACGCATACCATTTGAATGCTCAATAGTTACGCAATAACCATAGTTACCATTCCAACCAGCTTGAACAACCTTGCCATCAGCTACCGCAAATATAGATGTGCCGCTCTTAGCACGAAGGTCGATAGCTTTATGATTTCGGCCATCGCCGTAATACGCGCTTACTTGCCAAGTGCCTGATGGCAATGGAAATGAAAAACCAGCATTATGCGCTTGTTGTTTTTGTTTTGCTGAAGCAAGAGTTCTTGCTGTGCCCTTTACAATAACCTCGTTAACAGGAGCCACTACTATCTCGTTGCTAACTTCAGTGCAAGACTGAATTTCACCGTTAACCATCACAACATCTTGTATTGCGCGACTAACACCGGTAACACCTGCAACGCTTACTTTGGTATAACCAACAAGTTGTTCATTAGTTTTTTGAACTGTTGTAGTATAAGGAATTATTGTGTCTGCAGTTTGACGCGCCTTAGTAATTACTGTGAAAGAATCCACAACGCCTTGAACCGCAGCTTGTCCATCAAGATCACTTGTCATAAAAAAGCCATCTTCAACGGTTACATCTTTCTCGAAATAACTTTCACATTCTGCGCCATTAACAGAGAAACTATTAAGTCTATTATTTAAAACATCTTCTAATAATTCTTTTTCTGCTCTTGCAACAGCTACACCATCCACAAAAAGTGTTGCTGCGCTAACAATAGCATCAGTATTATCAATTATAGCATTTGCAACTTTTGATGTATCATCTATATTTTCGTTAAGAACAACCGCTGTATTAAATTGTGGCTGTTCAACAACAGATTCAACATCATCACCATCAACCATTTTTACAACAAGCTGAAGCGCTTCGTTAAACTGCTTTTTACTACTAACGGTTGCAATTGTGTGACCGCTGTAATTTACCTTGTATGCTATACGAGTACCGGTTGACAAAAGACTTGCTATTATAGCAACCAATGCAACTATTGCAAAGATACCCTGTTTTGCTTTGTTTGAACTATTTTTAATTGTAGAGGCTGCTATCTTTACGCTTTTTATAATAAGCGGAATTACATCACCCAAAACAATTCTCCTTCCAAAAAGATTACAATTTTGTAACAATTTCTTTACTATTATACCAAAAGGTTACAAAATTGCAACCTTTTTCTTTAAAAAATTTAAAATTTTAAAATTTTTGTGAAAATTGCCGCTAAATTACAAAACTATAAATATAACTATTTTGTACTTTCAAACAAAAAAGAAGACTCCTTCTCGAGTCTTCTTTTTAAACTTTATTAAAATAATGACATTTGATTTGTGTCAGGCAAATCGGCCATAGCGCCAAGGTCAGCTAGATGTTGGATAATTGTTTTAGAAACACCTGCTTCAACAGCAAAATCCTCACGCGATACAAAATCGCCCTTTTGAGCCGCTTCATAAATTGAATACGCCGCTTTTTCACCAACACCCGAAAGTGCGCCAAAAGGCAATCTCATTTTGCCATTCTCAGGCACAAATTTCATAGCGTGTGAATGTTTAATGTCAATTGGAAGCACTTCAATACCACGAGCCATCATTTCATTAAATATAAGTAATGTGTCATAAGTATCAAGTTCTTTTTTAGCTGCTTCCTTACCTTTGGCTTTGATTTCGTTCATTTTCGCAAGTACTGCGCCTCTACCTTTTAATATAGTAGGCACATCCACATCTTCAGGGCGAGCAGTAAAGTAAGCACAATAAAATTCAAGTGGGCGATAAACCTTGTACCAACCAAGTTTAATTGCCGATATAACGTACGCCGCCGCATGGGCTTTAGGGAACATGTACTTAATCTTGTAGCAAGAACCGATATACCACTCAGGCACATTTACTGCGCGCATATCATCTTCCATCTTTCCCCAATCCTCTTTAGAAACCTTACCTTTAGCAACTAGTCCCTTACGAACAGTTTCAGTAATTTGGAAAGCTCTGCCCTCATCCATACCTTGATGGATAAGATAAACCATTATGTTGTCACGAGTACCAATAACTTCAGAAATCGTACAGGTGCCATCTTCAATAAGATCCTTCGCGTTACCAAGATAAACATCAGTACCATGTGAAAGGCCCGAAATCTGCAATAGGTCTGAAAAGTTCTTCGGCTTACAGTCAACAAGCATTCCTCGAACAAACGATGTACCAAACTCAGGCAAACAAAACGTACCTGTTTTTGATTCGATTTCTTCTGCCTCTACGCCAAGCGCTTCGGTTGAGGTAAACAAACTATAAACCTTAGGATCACTCATCGAAACATCATTTACATCAATCCCCGAATATTCGGTTAGGTACTTATATGTAGTAGGTACCACGTGACCAAGTTCATCAAGTTTAAGTATAGTGTCATGTATAGAATGAAAGTCGAAATGCGTTGTTATTATATCACTGTTCACATCATCGGCAGGATGCTGCACAGGGCAAAAATCGTAAATAGTCATATCATTAGGCACTATAATCATTCCTGCTGGATGTTGTCCTGTGGTACTTTTAACCTGTGCATGTTCAACCAAACTAGCAAGTCGACTAAGTTCTGCTTGAGAAAGTGTAATATTCATCTTTTCAGCATAAGCTTTTGCAAAACCAAATGCAGTTTTTTCAGCTATGGTAGAAATTGTACCCGCTTTAAAAACGTTGTCAGCACCGAAAAGTGTTTTGGTATAATCCTGAATTCTGTTTTGTACTTCATCCGAGAAGTTAAGGTCTATATCAGGCACCTTGTCACCTTTGAATCCAAGGAAGGTTTCAAATGGTATATCATGTCCGTTACGGTCAAGCGGAGTATTACAATGCGGACAGTTTTTCTCCGGTAAGTCAAAACCGGAGCCCACCGAACCATCAGTAAAGAATTCGCTATACTGACATGTAGGACATACATAATGTGGAGCTAGCGGGTTAACCTCGGATATGCCGGCCATTGTCGCAACAAATGATGAGCCTACTGAACCACGCGAACCAACGTAATAACCTAGTTCCTCACTTTTCGCAACCAATTTTTGTGCCGAAATATACATTATAGAGAATCCGTTATTAATAATAGAATTAAGCTCTTTATTAAGTCTTTTTTCTACTATTTCAGGAACCGGATCACCATACATCGCCTTTGCATTATTCCAACAAATTTCACGCAGTAAATCATCAGAGCCTTCAATAACAGGAGGATAATTACCCTTTGGCACAGGGATAACCTCATCCGATATCATTTCAGCAATTTTGTTTGGATTGTCGATTACAAACTCGTGAGCTCTTTCACCGAAATATGAAAAATCTTCAAGCATCTCAGTAGTAGTTTTAAAGTATAGTGGAGCTTGATTTTCAATATCATCAAAGCCTTGTCCTGCCATAACTATCTGGCGTATAATTCCATCTTCTTTTTTAAGAAAATGTACGTCACCTGTCGCTACAACAGGTTTTCCTAGTTTATCGGCAAGTTCTACAACCTTTCGGTTAAAATCCTTTACAACATCTATATTTGTAACATTTTTAAATCTGTTTGGTGTAACGTTGCCTTTTTTATCTACCTTGTCAGGACGTACACTATCACGAACCATAAATTCATTATTACCAAGTGGTTGTATTTCAAGATAATCGTAGTAATCAGCAATTTCTAAAAGTGTTTTCTCATCCTTGCCATCAATTATCGCACGATAAAGTTCACCTTGTTCACAAGCGGAACCAACTATAAGTCCATCACGATGCGCATCAAGTTGTGAACGCAAAATAACCGGTCTACCATAAAAATTATTAAGGTGAGAATCGGATATAAGTTTATA
Organism: Acutalibacteraceae bacterium; assembly: GCA_045646305.1. Taxonomy (GTDB): domain Bacteria; phylum Bacillota; class Clostridia; order Oscillospirales; family Acutalibacteraceae; genus UBA737. The sequence goes on along the minus strand of JAZRKK010000053.1, from coordinate 24,128 downwards.
TAAATTTTTAAGACCTACTAAATCTTTTACCAACAAGATTTGGTGATTACGAAGTTTTGCAATTTCTTTATTAGTAAGTTCTGAAATATCATACCTTGTATCATCTATAAAATAGTTTTCGACACCATAAATCGCTTTAAATTCACCGCCGCCTTTGCGGATTTTTCCAACCGCTTCGGCAATTGCAGGATATGCCTGTACTACACCATGGTCGGTGATAGCAACAGCTTTGTGTCCCCATTTGTATGCGCGATTAATAATATCCCCTGCACTTGCTACCGCATCTTTTGCCGACATATTTGTATGGCAATGAAGCTCTACTCTTTTTTCACCATCAAAATCATCTGACTCTTCATATTTTTTTATTGTCGCAAGCGCCTTTACATCAAGCACAAAATCACGAGTCCAACTGTCGTAAGAATAATCACCATTTACAATTACACAAGCGCCATTTTTTAAAGCAGAAACTTCATTTAAAAAATCATTAGCAGCTTCTTCTAAATTTTTGGTGTATTTCGAATCAAAAAACTTTGTAACCGATGCTGCAAATGAATTGGTTGTGTCGCTAAAGTAAAACTTGATTTTAACCATTTTGCCGCCGCGCTTTGTATCAAGCACACGACTTTCAAAGCCAAAAACTTCACCCCATGCGCAAACATAAACGCTTTCACCATCATTTTGTGGTAACATAACTGAAGTCAAAGGTTTTACATTAGTATCTATTTTTCTTCCGTAAAACAATTTTGCACTTTCAAGATAAACAGGAAGTCCATCTTTAGGCTTATAATCATATTTCTTTTCAGGCTCACTGTTTTGTTGCGCTTTTTCTTTTGTTTCAGTTTTTGGCTTTTGTGTTGGTTTTTGCACCACAACCTCAAGTTCAGGTAACACTATCGGAGCATCCTCTAATATACCATCAAAACAAATATTAACATCAATACCAAACTGATTTTTTACCAACATTTTAAAGCGCTTTTCGAAATCGCCTTCTTGTATATTCTTATATCCGCCATATTTCAAGGTGATAGTTAAATCATTTCCATCAAGATTATATTGTGCCTCATTAAAAAATCCATTAAAAATTATATTTTTAGCGCGAATTTCAGTCACTATATCCTCTACCGCCGAAAGACAAAATGCATCGCTGTCAAATTCCATTTCAACAGTATCACTATCAAGTTGAAGAGCGTGTTTAACCTCCTCGCGCAAAACGTTTATCTTTGCACAAGGTATATAATTTTTGCTATGCAATTTTAATGTAAGACTTCTGTCTTCGCTGTTTAATACACAGCCATTTACGCTTACTTCGCTAAAAATATTTAATGTTTCTGCACTTAAATATGTAGCAAATAACTCTGAAAAAGAGTACATTTATATTCCTCACATTTTGTTAATTTCTTGTTCTAATAAATCCAAAAGTTTGTTTTCAGGCACCTTATTGTGAATAACCTTGCCGCCCTTAAATATAACACCACAATCTTTACCACCCGCGATACCTATGTCAGCGGCCGATGCCTCACCTGGTCCGTTTACAACGCATCCCATAATCGCAACCGTTATATTTTTGTTTATGTTTGCAAAACGTTCTTCTGCGCGTTTAGCAAGACCTATAAGATCAATTTCTGTTCTGCCACAGGTAGGGCATGATACAAACTTTATACCATCATTTCTTACACCTATTGCTTTAAGTAATTTTTTGGCTGCTTCGACCTCTTTTACAGGATCATCTGTGAGAGATATGCGAAGCGTATCACCAATACCCCTAAGCAAAAGTCCACCTATACCTGCCGAAGATTTTATAACTCCCATATTTTCTGTTCCAGCTTCGGTAACACCAAGATGAAGTGGATACTGGCAAACTTCTGCCGCTTTTACGTATGCATCATACATACGAATTACATTTGATGATTTTAGCGACAAAACAATATTATTAAAATCGTATTTTTCTAAAAGTGATATGTGATAAAGTCCGCTTTCAACCATAGCCTCCGGTGTTGCAGCACCATAACGAGCTAAAATTTCTTTTTCCAAAGAGCCTGAGTTAACACCTATTCTAATTGGTATATTTTTCTCACGACAAACACGCGCTACTTCACGAACCTTTGTCTCATCACCAATATTACCTGGGTTAATTCTTACCTTATCAACTCCTGCCGCAACACTTTCGATTGCCAAACGCCAATCAAAGTGAATATCAGCAACAAGAGGAATGGTAATATTTTGTTTTAATGCTTCAACAGTTTTAACAGTTTCTATATCAGGAACAGATACTCGCACAATTTCACAACCAGCTTCTTGCAATGCTAAAGCCTGACGCACATTACCTTCAATATCGTGTGCGTGAGCACATAGCATTGACTGTATGCTAATGGGCGCACCTCCGCCAATAGCAACATTGCCTGCAAATACTTTTTTTGTTGTAGCATTTGTATACATTAAATCACCCTGCAATTAACATCCAAATATCTTTAAATGATACTACCGCCATAAGCAGTAATAATAATACTAAACCAACCGCATGAACAATTGATTCATATTTTTGCGGAACAGGTTTTCTAAATATCATCTCAAACAAAATAAATACTAGTCTTCCACCATCAAGCGCTGGAAGCGGCAAAAGATTAAACAAACCTAAGTTTATAGTAATCAACGCCATTATAGGAATAATATCAAAAAGATTTTGCTTAGCAACATCACCTATCGCTGCCGTAACACCCACAGGTCCCGACATCGCACTTATTCCATATCTGCCGGTTAGTAAATCACCGAGCGAACGATAAACAACCGCGCAGTTTGAAATTGCGGTATTGAAACTGTGACTTATAAAGCTACCAAAAGTCTTTTCTCTTCCCTTTACGTAAAAATCAACTGTAAGATAGTTAATGCCATCTGTTTCCTCGGTTGCAAATTTGACATCATTCAGTTCTATCTTTTTGCCATCTCGCTTTACTGTGATATCTATTGCGCCATCGTCTACATTGCTAAATGCATATCCTAAATCATAGGTAGTGAAAATTTTTCTTCCTTCTACGCCTATGATTTTATCTCCCGTTTGCAAACCATACTCATTACTAACAGAAGTTTCATAAAACGAGTCTACAACTGTTGTTGTAAATCGCTGTTGAGGAATTAAAGTAATCGATACTAGCACAAGACCCAGTATAAGATTAAACACAGCGCCCATAACTACTATCAAAAAGCGTCTCCACGGTTTTTTATTACAAAAAGCTCGTTGGTCACTACTTGCTTCCTCTTCACCTTCCATAGCGCAATAGCCACCTAAAGGCACTAAGTTTATTGCGTATTTGGTTTCACCTTTACCCCACTTAATAAGTTTAGGACCAAAACCTACTGCAAACTCATTTACGCGAACTCCCAAAAGTTTCGCTGCTATAAAATGACCAAATTCATGTATAACGATTAGTATTAAAAATAAAAGTACCGCTACAGCATAAGGCCAAATATTATTAAGGATATCTAAAATGATAATCACAACCTAAAATCAAACTAAAATTAAAGTACCTTTTCAACCTCTTTGAAAATTCTGTCTGCTATTGTTTTCATGCCAAGGTCACCAGGATGATTAGCTACGCCATAATGCTCAAAAAGACCAAGCGCCTTCATTTCATCAAGTTCGCCCAAATCGTTTATTACAACCAAAGGCCAACCCTGTTCTTTAGATACCTCAGCTACAACACTATCTGCGGCATGTTTCCAAAATGAAGTAGTAAGTATAATTTTAGCATTACCGCTTTTGTTAAGGAAATTGATAAAATCAACATATTCTTTTTTGAAAACTGCAGCATCAAAATCTTTCCAAGGACAATTTTCTATAAAACGAACTACAATTATGTCCGCATTAAAATCACGCGCTGACTGATAAATAGGATATGCTTCTTTACCATTTGCAAAATCACGTTCCCACTTATATGCCTGACAAATACAAAATGTTGCATTTGGATCTTTTGTTTGTATGTGATTTTCCAATACATGAACATAATCTTTTTCTTTAGCAGATGCCGCCATACCCCATTGATTTTCCCAACCAATGTCTGGCTTTGGTTCGTGAAGAGTGATTGAGTTTCCGGCCATCATAACACGTACACCTGTGTTTTGAGCGCACTCAAAAGTGACATCGTGTTTGTCTCCTAATTGATTTTCAGCTTTTACAGTGTTTTTTTCTATCTGTTGCATTTATATCGCCTCTCTTACAATTTGTCTTGCATATCTATCCGCTTCGAAAATATCATTGATTGTAAATTCGGATTTGTTTTGACACATATTCATTGCTTTTTCATTAAGCTGTGCAATTTGCAAAAATTTAATTTTACCTTCAAGGAATAATCTAACCGATTCTTCATTTGCTCCATTTATCGCTGTTGGATAAAGTCCGCCACGATTTATTGCCTCTATACATAACGGCAACAGCCTAAATGTATCTGTGTCAGGCTTTTCAAAAGTTAGCGTACCAACCTTAAACAAATCAAGACTTTCAAAACACATATCACGCTCTGGATATGTTAGCGCATACTGTATCGGCAACTTCATATCAGGAGTACCAAGTTGTGCGATAACCGCACCATCAGATAATTCCACTGCCGAATGAAGAATGCTTTGTCTATGAACTAGCACTTCGATTTGTGATGCAGAAACACCAAACAAATGCACGGCCTCTATAACCTCAAGTCCCTTGTTCATTAGCGTTGCGCTATCTATCGTTATTTTGGCGCCCATTGACCAGTTTGGATGATTAAGCGCATCCTTTACCGTTACGTTTTGAAGTTCACTTTTGCTCTTGTTAAAAAACGGACCGCCTGAGGCTGTAAGCAAAATCTTTTTAAGTGAATTTTGGGGTGCACCTTGTAGTGACTGAAAAATCGCAGAATGCTCACTGTCAACAGGAAGTAGTTTTACTCCTTTTTCTTTCAGTTTCCGATTTACAATTTCTCCGCCAGTAACTAAAGTTTCCTTGTTAGCAAGAGCGATTGTATGCCCCGCATCTATCGCCGAAAGAGTTGGGCGAAGTCCTGCTATACCTACAATAGCGTTAAGAATTATATCACAATCTAGTGCCGCCAACTGGCAAACACCCTCAGCCCCTGACATAACCTTTATGTCTGTATCACCAAGCTTGATTTTTAAGTCCGCCGCTGCATTTTCATCAAAAAGAGCTACTGCCTTGACATTGAATTCACGAGCTTGTTTTTCAAGCAACTTCGAATTGCTTCCTGCCGCCAAAGCTACGATTTCATATTTTTCGGGATTAGCTCTTGCAATATCAAGTGCCTGTGTACCAATAGAGCCTGTCGAACCTAATATTATAAGTTTTTTCATTAAATCACACCCAACAAAACAAAACAGTACACTAACGGAGATATAAATAATATGCTATCTACTCTATCAAGTATTCCGCCATGACCTGGAATAAGACTTCCATAATCTTTAAGACCAACTTTACGTTTTATAATAGATGCAAATAAATCGCCCGACATACCTACGACACAAAGTGGGATTGTAAGTAAAAGAGTTGGTAAAATTTTACTGTAATATCCGTAGCACAAGGTTATTATAAGACTAAAAATAACACTCGCGCCAATGCCGCCTAATGCACCTTCGATTGTTTTGTTTGGACTAATCGATGGACAAAGTTTTGTTTTACCCCATGTAACACCAACAAAATACGCGCCCATATCGCATACACACGAAAAATTGAGAACCAACAACAAATAATATATTGCGCCATTTATGGTAATGATACTTCCTAATGTGGAAAATGCAAAAGCAATAACTGCCGGCATTGTGCAAACTACTACTATCTTACCAAGATCAAACTCTTCTTGCTTTACAAGTATCAAAATAGCACAAGCTATAAAATATAAAACAGATATCACAATCGCCGCTACCGGTGTTGTTGTATCAACGTACGAATATTCAGTAGCAAAAATTTGATAAATTTGTTCGTTTATGCCACTAAAAAAGTACACCATAACAGTGGTATAAACTGCTGGCAAAAAATTCCAAACCAAACCTTTAATTCTTGCGGCATTTACTACAAGCTCAAATGTTGCTATTGCAGCAACAGCAGCTAGGAAAACCGTTATTATAAATGTTTTAAGTTGTAAACCCAAAAGCAAAACAAGCGCCACAACTGCGCCCATAACAACGCCTGAAATAATACGTTTTTTCATAACTACACTCCTAAACTCCACCAAAACGGCGATTACGATGGCTATAATCATCTATTGCCTTTTCTAAATCCTTAGGTTTAAAATCAGGCCACAAAATATCAGAAAACCAATACTCTGCATAGGCAGACTGCCATATAAGATAATTTGATAGTCGGTATTCACCACTTGGTCTTATAATAAAATCAGGATCGGGTTGCGAAGCGGTATAAAGATTATCAGAAATCATTTGCTCGGTAATATCTTCTGCTTTTACACCACTATTTACTATGTTCTTTACAGCATGAACAATTTCATCTCGACCACCATAGTTAATCGCAATGTTAAGATGAAGTCCGGTAGCATCACTCGATGCATCTTCAGATTCTTTCATAAGACGCTGAATATCCTCGCTTAGCATGCTACGGTCACCAATAAACTGAACCTTAATATTTTCATCCTTAAAGTTTTTAGCATCCTCTAAATACTCTTTGAAAATCTTCATTATATTGTCGACCTCTTCTTGAGGACGCTTCCAATTTTCGGTAGAAAACGCATAAACAGTAAGATATTTAAGTCCTATCTTATTGCAATACCTAGCAATATCTTTAAAGTTTTTACTACCTGCCGCATGACCTGCTGTACGCGGCAAAGAACGGCGCTTTGCCCAACGGCCATTGCCATCCATAATGATAGCTATATGTGTTGGTAAAATTCGTTCTGCTGTTTGTTTTTTCTTAAAAATAGGCATTTTTATAAAACCTCTTTTAGTGACAATTAGAGCGGATTGAAAAATCCGCTCTCATTTAATTATATTTCCATTATCTCTTTTTCTTTAAGTGTTGCAAGTTCATCAACTTCCTTGCAGAACTTATCTGTAAGATTTTGAATCTTTTTCTCTCCATTTGATTCATCATCTTCAGTAATATCATTGTTTTTCTTAAGTGCTTTCAACTTATCAAGCGCATCACGGCGTTGATTACGAACAGCAACCTTTGCATCCTCACCTTTTTTACGAATATCCTTAACGATATCTTTACGGCGTTCTTCAGTAAGTGGTGGGAAGTTAAGGCGAATACAAGTACCATCATTTTGTGGATTTATACCAATTTCTGAAGTAAGAATAGCTTTTTCGATTTCCTTTAAGGTTGTTTTGTCCCAAGGTGTTATAAGCAAAGTGCGTGGTTCTGGTACAGAAATTGCTGCCATCTGTTGAACAGGTGTTGGAACACCATAATAGTCAACATTAACACGATCAAGCACCGCTGCGTTAGCGCGACCTGCTCTTACTGATTTATATTCACGATCGAGCGCATCGATAGATTTGCTCATTTTTTCTTCGGTATTTTTGATTAGTTCGTTCATAATATTCTCCTTAAATGATTATTTTACCAATGTGCCGATTGCTTTACCGCATACAGCTTCAACAATATTGTGAGGGTCGTTAAGATTAAATACAAGTATATCTATGCCATTATCCATACAAAGTGATGCAGCGGTTGAGTCCATAACATGTAACTCCTGTGCTAAAACATCATGATGTGTAAGGGTGTCATACTTTTTAGCGTTTGGATTTGTTTTTGGGTCACTATCGTATACGCCATCAACATTTGTCGCCTTAAAGATTACATCCGCGCATATCTCAGCTCCGCGAAGTGCTGCTGCTGTGTCGGTAGAAAAGAACGGATTGCCTGTTCCGCAACCAAAAATCACTACTCTACCTTTTTCCAAATGGCGAACAGCCTTATTGCGAATATATGGTTCTGCAAACTGTCTCATTTCGATAGCAGTTTGAACTCGAGTTGTAACACCTAATTGCTCAAGTGTATCACAAAGCGCTAATGAGTTAATAGTAGTAGCAAGCATACCCATATGGTCAGCACGAGTACGGTCCATTTTACCACTTGAACGACCACGCCAGAAATTACCGCCGCCTACAACAATGGCAATTTCAACGCCTAAATCAACACATTCTTTTATTGATTGGCACACTTCTTCAACCTTTGAAAAGTCGATACCTGTGCCCTTTTCACCGGCTAAAACCTCGCCGCTAAGTTTAAGCAAAACACGCTTGTAAACGGGTTTCATATATAACTCCCCCAGATATATATTATATTTATATTTATTTTACAATATTGCGATATTAAAGTCAATCGAAAAATAAAAAGTTTATAAAACAAAATGGGAGGCAAATGCCTCCCATAAAATATTTTATTTCTTATACATTGTTTTGTAAATATATATTGCTATCGCAGTGATAGACACTCCTGCCAAAAAACCACCTATTGCCATGCCTATATTCCAAATGAAAGCAAAAATTACTAGTGCTATGCCTATCATATATAGCACAAATTTTAGACCTAAGAACATCAAAAGTTTCTTATTTTCTTTTTTGTTAAAAAAATAGATCAGTTGAGCAGTAAGAATCACCTGTCCTACGCCAAAAAGCAACGCTAATATAAACATTTTATCACTCCAATGTATCAGCTATTTTGTAGATAAGATTTTCGGTCTTTTCCCAACCAAGGCAAGGGTCAGTTATAGATTTACCATAGATATGTTCACCGATTTTTTGTGAGCCATCTTCTATGTAACTCTCGATCATAATACCTTTCACAAGATCTCGTATGTCATGATTATGGTTGCGACTATAAACCACATCTTTTGCAATACGAATTTGTTCAAGATGTTTTTTAGAAGAATTCGCATGGTTAGCATCTATGATAACTGATGGATTTTTTAATTCATATTCATTGTAAAGTTCGCAAAGATGAGCTATATCTTCGTAATGATAGTTAGATATGTTTCTACCAGCAAAATCCATATATCCACGTAAAATTGCATGAGCAGTATCGTTGCCAGAACTTGTTACTTCCCAACCTCTGTAAAGGTATGTGTGGCTTGTTTGCGCCGCTTTTATCGAGTTCATCATAACTGTAAGATCGCCGCTTGTAGGATTTTTCATACCGACAGGTATCGAAATACCACTTGAAACAAGTCTATGTTGCTGATTTTCAACCGAACGAGCGCCTATCGCAACATAACCTAAAAGGTCGGAAAGATAACGATAGTTCTCAGGATAAAGCATTTCATCAGCGCAGGTAAAACCATATTGCGAAAGTGCTTTCATGTGCAAATCACGAATTGCGATTATGCCCTTTAACATATCTGGTTGTTCTTCAGGGTTTGGTTGATGAAGCATCCCTTTGTACCCTTCACCAGTAGTACGTGGTTTATTAGTATAAACACGAGGAATTACCAAGATTTTATCTTTAACTTCATCTGCTACTTTTTTAAGTCTACCCATATAATCAAGCACAGCATCTTCATTGTCTGCTGAGCAAGGACCTATTATAAGCAAAAACTTATCCAATTCACCTGTAAACACTGCTTTTATTTCAGCATCTCGTTGTTCTTTTATTTTAGCCAATTCCTCTGTTACCGGATATTGTTCTTTTATTTCTTTAGGAATTGGTAATTTTCGTTTAAAATCCATACTCATATTAGTTTTTCACCCTCGTTAAATGTCTTTCTACGTGCAGAGGATAGTTTCATCATATCACGCATCGCATCGCGATTTCCTGTTTTTATGGTATCATAAAGCCTATCAAAAGCTTCACGATAGCCATCCATCTCCTGCAAAAGTGCTTCGCGATTGGCCAAAAACAGTTCACTCCACATTTCATCGTTTATATTTGCAATTCTTGTTAAGTCACGGAAAGAGTCACCCGTATAACGAACAAGGTTTGGATCTCCGTTTGCACACATAAGCGATATAGCAATACCATGTGTTAACTGCGACAAAAACGCTATCATTTCATCGTGTTGTCGAACTGTAAGGCTTGATATATCTCTAAAACCTAACACACGACCTAAATCACAACAAAGTCTTATTCCATCTGGTGTGTTGCGATTTGTTGGTACAACAATATAGTTTGCTGTATGAAATATGCTGTCATCAGCACTTTTTACACCACAAGTTTCTTTACCTGCCATTGGATGGGCAGAAATAAATTCTACACCTGCTGGCAAAAGATTTTGTACCTTGTCAACTATACAACCTTTTACACCAGTAACATCGGTAATAACTGTGCCCGGTTTTATGAGATTTCCGTATGCTTCTATCCATTCAATAAACGTATGTGGATAAAGCGCAAAAATTATAAGCTGCGAATTAGCTATTAAATCAGGATCAACTTGCGTAGTACCACCCGATATAAATCCTTCGTTTACAGCATAATCTATATCATCTTGATTCAAGGTTATTACCTTTACATCAAAACCTTTTCGGGTCAATGCTTTGGCATAACTACCACCAAGCAAACCAAGACCTACAATAAGTACATTTTTCACTTCATTAAGATTCATTTTCTACCACTATTCCAAGAGATTTTACTTTACTAAAATAATCAGGGTAACTTTTAGATACCGACTCAGCATCGTTTATACTGCCACCCGTAACTGAGCACAACAAACTAAGCGCCATTACAATTCTGTGGTCATTATGTCCACAAAGTGTCTCGCTTGGCTCTTTGAGCTCTCCACCGTGGACTGTAACATCGTTTTCACCAACATCCACGCTAATACCAAATTTTTTAAGTTCTAAAGCCATAGCCTCAGCTCTGTCGCTTTCTTTGATTTTTAGGCGTTTTGTGCCTGTAAAATAAGCACCACCAAACCGAGCCGACAACGCAAACATTACTGGGGCTAAATCAGGACAATTAGAAAGATCAAATTCTTTTTTACCACATTTCAATTCTTCATACATTTTTTTATAAATGCGGTCGCCTTGTAAGCTAGAAGAATCTAATCCATCCACTTTAACATTGCCACCCAAAAGATTAAAGCCATCTAAGAATGCAGCATTAGAATAATCGCCCTCAACCATCACATTGGAAGGCAAATATTTTTGATTGCCACAAATTTTATATATACGACCTTGTTTTTTTATCTTAACACCAAAATCATTTAATGCCTTTATGGTTAAATCTACGTAAGGTTCACTTTCATATTCACCTGTAATTTCAAGTGAACTATCGCCATCTAAAAGCGGCAAAGCAAACAACAAGCCTGATATAAACTGACTAGAAATATCGCCTTGTACTTTATAATCACCGGATTTAAGTTTTCCGCAAACCGTTACACTGTTTTCACTTTTTTCAAACTCTATTCCACTATTATTTGCGATTTGCTCGTATACTTCAAGGTTCCTTAAAAAAAGCCTTCCGCTGCCAAATAGGGTTATTTTTGCCCCCGATAACATACAAAGAGGTATCATAAAGCGCAGTGTGCTTCCGCTTTCGCGACAGCAAAGTGTCGTTTCGCTACATTTAAATGGATTAAGGTTTCCTACCTTTATAAAATTGTCACTTTTTTCCACATTGGCGCCAAGCGCATTTATACAATCAAGTGTCGCTAATATATCGTTTGAAAATTCTATGTTTTTTATTTCGCTACCCGATGACAATGCACCGCAAATGATTGCACGATGTGCCATTGATTTTGATGGAGGCGCGATTATCGTGCCATCGGCTTTGGACTTTTTAATTTTTACTATCATAGACTTTTTCCGTTTTCAACAAGTGTGTCAACAGCACGTAAATATCCATCAAATCCAAGACCTGTTATAGTTTTGATACATGCTGCTCGGATATAACTTACCTGTCTAAAATCTTCTCGTGTTTCTACTGCCGAAATATGTACTTCAACAGTTGGAATACCTACTGATTTTACCGCATCCAAAATCGCAACGCTTGTATGTGTATATGCTGCCGGATTTATAACTATACCATCATACTTTTGGTAAGCGTTCTGAATTTCATCCACCAAATCGCCCTCGTGATTTGACTGAAAAATCTTTACATCAACACCTTTTTGAGCAGCATAATCATTTATAAGATCACACAAATCAGCATAAGTGTTTTTGCCATAAATATCAGGTTCGCGAATACCGAGCATATTAAGATTTGGGCCATTTATAACAAGTATTTTCATTTCAAAAATTCTTCCTTTATGTTATCTACAACTACATCTATTTCGCCATCATTAACGATTTTTTTATCTGCCACATTGCAATATATTTCATATCGCTCATTATATCTTTTTATAAGATCGTCACGATTACTTGAAAGTGGTCTATCTTCGGTTGTTATAAGCATTTCAAGTGGTCGGTCAATAAAATAAATTTTACCATTTCCTTTTAAAAGCGTTATGTTTTGCTCACGCAAAATCGCCCCGCCACCAGTTGCTATAACCTTGTTTTGCATAGAAGATACTTTTTCAATGGTACGTGATTCTATATCTCGAAAAGCATCTTCGCCCGACTCTTTAAAAATTTGAGGTATAGATTTACCTTCCGACTTTTCAATTTCTTTGTCTGCATCGACAAACTGCATATTTAATTTTTTTGCCAACAGTTCTCCGATAGTGCTTTTGCCACATGAAGGCATACCAACAAGCACTATGTTTTTCTTACTGCTAACAATTTTTTGATACACATCATCTATTTTGCAAACATCAACTTTACAATCAACAAACTTTTCTGCCGCTATCGCCGCCTGAGCTACTAACATATAAAGGCCACCCGTGGCTTTAATGCCTTTGTTTTTTGCTTTTATAACCATATTCGAGCAAAGCGGATTGTAAATTGCATCTACAACAGCCTCTAATTTTTCAAAACAGTCAATGTCAATCGGTTCACCAACAATATTAGGATACATACCGCAAGGAGTGGTATTAATTATTACCTCAGAATCACTGTGACTTTTAATAGCATCTTCATAGGTAATACAATCTTCTTTTGCGGTACGCGACACGCGAACTACACTTTTGGCGCCAAGCGCTTTTGCAACCTCAACAGCGGTTTTAGAAGTGCCTCCACTACCTAAAACCAAAACATTTTTGTTTTCAATTTCAATGCCATTTTTTTGTATAAGCATTGTCATACCACTAAAGTCGGTGTTGTATCCATACAACTTACCATCTTTATTTATTATGGTATTTACAGCACCAATTCGTGTTGCTATATCACTTATCCAATCAAGATAAGGTATTACATCTTGCTTATATGGTATCGTTACGTTTATCGCCTTAAAATCACGACAAGTCATGAAATCATCAAGCTGGTCTTTTGAAATTTCTTTAATCGTATAATCGTAATCAAAAAGCAAATTGTGTATCTCTTTTGAAAAACTGTGTGTTAGTTTTTCTCCAATACAGCCATATTCCATTATTTTGTCAACCAATCTGTTCCATATTTTGCGCTTAGCATATCAGCAATAACCAGAGCTGTTACACTCTCAATAACTACTGCCGCACGATGAACAATACATGGGTCATGTCTACCGCTTGATGCAAGAGTAGTGTTTTCCATTGTGTTTATATCCACAGTCTTTTGTTCTTTATTAATTGTTGGGGTAGGCTTGATAACCGCATTAAACATAATTGGCATACCATTTGTAATACCGCCAATCACGCCTCCGTTATTATTAGTAAAGCATTTTACTTCGCCATTTTCTACATACATTTGGTCGTTTGCTTCACTACCTGTTTTTTGGACAAAACCAAACCCCAAGCCAAATTCTATCCCCTTAACAGCCGGTACTGAAAATACTGCATGCGAAAGCATTCCCTCTACCGTATCAAACCATGGTTCTCCAACACCTGCCGGAATGCCAATAACCGCAGTTTGTAGTACGCCACCTACACTATCGCCATCAGCTTTTGCCTGGAGAATTTTCTGTTGCATATCTTTACCAGCAACATCATTAAGCACTGGAAAATCTTTTTTAGATATGCTTATAACATCTTTTTCATTCTCAAAATCGCTATCACTTACACCAGCTATATTTTTAATGTGCGTACCAATGTAAATACCTTTTTTATTAAGAGCAGGTATAACCATTGCACCTACTGCTACAAGAGCCGCTGTTATTCTTCCGCTAAAATGGCCACCGCCACGATAATCCTGAAAACCGTTGTATCTACAGTTAGCGGTAAAGTCGGCGTGTGAAGGTCGCATTTTATGCTGCATTTCACCATAATCACCCGACTGTGTATCAGCATTTGGAATAGTAATACAAATAGGTGTACCCGTGGTTTTGCCTTCAAAAACCCCACTTAAAATCCTGTATTCATCTTTTTCTTGGCGAGGTGTCGAAAGGGCATCTTTAGGTCTGCGGCGAGAAAGTTGTGATGCAATATATTCTTCATCAACCTCAATGCCACTTGGCATACCATCAATCACAGCACCAATCGCTTTTCCATGACTTTCACCAAAAAGGGTTACTGTCAAAGAATTACCTATTGTGTTTTTCATTACTTGTACACCGCCTTTATTTTAGATGCAAAGTCTTTAAATTTTAAATCAGTTATATTAAATTCTCCAACATTTTCTACAAAAACTACCGAAATATTATTGCCAGACATTTTTTTATCGTGTCTCATTGTATTGATAATTTTTTGCGTATCGCATTCTATCGTAGTCGGTAAATTAAACCTTTCAAGAACTGTCACCAATCTTTTGCTTACTTTTTTGCTACACATCGGTAACATTCCAAGCGCTACACATTCACCGTGATAAAGAGATGGCGTGTTGCTTTCGATGGCGTGACCTATAGTATGACCAAAGTTTAGCGCCTTGCGAAGTCCTGACTCTTTTTCGTCTGCTTCCACAACCGAGCGTTTTATTTTTATCGAACGTTCGATAATGGTATCAATATCACTACTATCACTTTCAAACATTTCAAAAAGTTCTTTATCGTGAGTAAGTGACATTTTAATAGCTTCAGCTAATCCATTTGAAATTTGACGCGCAGGCAAAGTTTGTAAAGTTTCGGAATCAATTATTACTCCCTTAGGCTGATGAAAAGCGCCAACAATATTTTTACATCCCTCAAAATTTATGGCCGTTTTGCCACCCACAGATGAATCTACTTGTGATAGAAGCGTAGTAGGAATATTATAAAAATCTATACCCCTCATAAACGTAGCCGCTGCAAACCCTGCCATATCGCCAATAACGCCACCACCAACAGCAACTACACAGTCGTTACGGGTGAAACCTCTGTTTGCAAGTGCGGATAATATTATTCTATAATTATTGATGTTTTTATTTTCTTCGCCCTGCTCAAACATCATCACGCACGCTTCCTTGCACTGCAATGCAACAAAATCCGGATAATTAGTTGGCACACCATCATCAGTTACAACAAGCACTTTTCTATTAAGATTAATATACTCACCTGCGCGCCTTAAAGCACCACGCTCAAGATGAATATCATAGCCGCCTTCTGCGGTTTTTACAGGTATTATCATAAAACTACACCTTTATTTCCTTTTCAAAACTACCTAAAATCTTTAGGTTAGAACAACATTTTGATAATTCGTTAAGCATTTCTTCGCCCTGTTTGCTACCTATATTACCCTCGCCCTCAGCGTAGAAATAATAATCCCAAACCAATTCTTTGGTTGGGCGGCTTTTAAGAGCTTTAAGGTTAAATCCATATTCTCCTATTACAGAAACAGCTTTACCAAGCGAACCCGCCGCATTGTTTACAGTAAACAACATTATAAAATGGTTATCAGTAGCAAGTCGAGCCTTTTCACTGCGACAGAAGACTGCAAAACGAGTTGAGTTCTGATTACTTTCGTTTATGTGCGACTCAATTTTTACAAGGTCAAATTTTTGGGCTGCCTCTTCACTTCCGATTGCTGCCAATGTTTTGTCTGATTTTTCGGCAACCGTTTTAGCGGCAACAGCTGTATTTACGGCTTCTAAGGTATCAAAATTATGGTCATCTATGTAAGAAGCACATTGACCTAACGCTTGTGGGTGGCTGATAACTGTTTTTATGTCTTCTATTCTTGCGCCCTTTATACCAAGCAAGTTTTGTGTTATTTCAGCTTCATAAACTCCGTTAACGAAGAGTGAGCCAAAAAAGCTTAAATCCATAACATTACCGACATCACCATTAAAGCTATTTTCAATCGGTAGCACAGCGCAGTCGCATTCGCCATTTACCACAGCATTATACGCCGCTTTAAAATCTTTGTAACCCACACAATTTGCATCTGGAAAAATTCGTTCTGCCACAATGTTTGCAAAAGCGCCTTCTACACCGCTATATGCAACACGCATACCTTCAATCAAACGATGTTGCAATTGTTTTGAAAGATTTATCGTTTCTTTCAAAAAATTAACGTAATATGATTTGTAATCCTCATCTTTAATCAATGAACAATTTCTGGTAATAAGTTGTTCCTCTCGAGCAGAGTCATCAATTTTAAGACCATTTTCTTTCTTGTATGCCGCAACAATTTTTGCTGCATCCATTCGCTGCTCAAACAACTCTGCCATTTTAACATCAACATCGTTTATGATTTGTCTTGCCTTTTCGAGTTCTGTCATTTTTGGGTATACTCCCTTAATTATTTTTTATATTCATCAAACAGCGCTTTAAACGCTGGTATAGAATTTTCGATTGTATCATAGGCTACACAATACGAAATTCTAACATAACCCTTCGCACCAAAGCTATCTGCAGGAACAAGTAAAAGTTCATGTTTTTTAGCTTTTTCACAAAAGGCGTTTGCATCATCTTCTAATGCTTTCATAAACAAATAGAAAGCCCCTTGAGGTTTAACAGCCTGGTATCCTATTTCGCTAAGCGAGTTATAAAGTAATTCGCGATTTTTATTATAAAGCGAAACATCTGCGGTCTTGCCATCGCATTTTGCTATCACGCGTTGCATAAGACTTGGCGCACAAACATAACCCATGCTACGAGCCGCGCCACAAATAGCCGCAAACAAATCTTCACTATCATCACACTTTGGCGATACGAAAACATAACCTATTCGTTCACCCGGAAGCGATAATGATTTACTATAAGAGTAACAAACCACTGTATTATCATAAAAATTAGGAATATATGGCACATCATCACCATAAGTTAATTCGCGATATGGCTCATCTGCAATTATATAGATCGCTCGACCAAATTGTTGTGATTTTTTATCGAGCAAAGCAGCGAGTTCTACAATATCATTTTCAGGAATTATCGCGCCTGTAGGATTGTTTGGTGAATTAACAATTATTGCCGCTGTATTTTTATTTATAGCCTTATCAAGCGCTTCAAAATCTAATGAAAAATTTTCTCCATTACCAAGCACAGCAACGGTCTTAGCCCCAGCATTTGCACAAAACACGTTATATTCAGGGAAATATGGCGCTAAAAGCACAACTTCATCACCTTCGTTTACTACAGCTTTTAAAGTTGAAGTAAGCGACGCTGCTGCGCCACAGGTTATATAAAAGTTTTTAGCAGAAGCGTCAAAACCAAATCGCTTTTTAATGTTTTGAGCAATTTGCTCACGTACAGGCATTGCGCCCTGAGCAGATGTGTACCCGTGAAGCGCTACGCTATCCCCTGATTCCACCAATTCTTTAATAGTGTCATCAACGATTTTGGGCGCTGGTATACTTGGATTGCCAAGACTAAAATCATATACATTTTCAGCGCCTATTTCTGCCTTGCGACGTAAAGAATACTCAAAAATTTCTCTTATTACAGATGGTTGATTTCCAAGGTCTGACATTTTTTTGTTAATCATAAAATTTCTCCTAACTAAAAAGTCCGCAAACCGAGTAAAATGCACTTTTGGCACAAACGGTTGCGGACTGTCTTTTTTCTATTAAAGTGCGATTACATCGCTTTCTTAAAAGAGGAAAGACAGTCCTGATTAAAGTAACCAAAGTAAAAATTACTGCTTAAAAACATAACTTCTATCTCCCCTTCAAATTATAAAGCAATTTTACTCCCTTTTAAAGTGTTTGTCAAGGAAAAATCAGCATTTTATGTAAATACAAAACGATTTTTATTGTAAATGTCAGTTACCACTATAAAGTTATTTAATTTGACTTTTTCGCTATTAAATGATATATTAAATAAAAAATATATGCGAGGTTTGTAATGAAATCTTTAAAAAGAATTATTGTCACTTTTTTATGTTTAGTTTTGCTTTTTAGCATCACTGTAATCGCTGCTCCGACAACTACTATAACCATATCTAACGCAACAGTTATGCCGGGTGAAACAACCACTATTGATATTAGAATTTCAAACAATCCCGGTATTATGGCGATGACTTTTTGTATCACATACGATAGTGATTCGTTAGAATACGTTAAGTACACTAAAGGTTATCTTTCCAAATACACAGTTAAAGATCATCCAAACAAAGGACATATTATATTCGTTAATGATGAATCTAGTGATGTATCCAAAGATGGCACAATAATCTCAATCGAATTTAAAGTAAAAGATAACGCTACCCCTGGCAAACATATTATTTCTCTTGCTAACAACAATCGTGATAAATATGGTTCTAAGCTACATAATAGTTTTTCAAATTCAAATCTTGAATATATTGTACCGGTTGTAAACCAAGGCTTTATTACAGTTGGCGAAACCTGTGAAAATGCTGGACATAAGTACGGCGAATGGGAAACAACAACTCCCGCCGATTGTACAACCACAGGCATACGTGAACACTCTTGTATAAGATGTCAATTCACCGAAGAAGAGGAAATACCTTTTGCGCACGACTTTGAACTTGTGTGGACAGTAGATAAAGCGGCAACCCCAACCGAAGATGGTATTATGTCAAGACATTGCAAAAATTGCAATGCAACAACCGATCAGTTTACCTTTACTTACGAAGAAGTTGAAGACAGTGAAGAACCCGATGACAACACTTCAAGCGAAACACCTTCACAAGATGAATCTTCAAGCGAAAGTAATTCGAGCGAAAACGTTTCTAATGAAAGTGCTTCGAGTGAAAGCTCTTCAAACGAAGAAAATACCCAATCTGATACATCTTCTAATAACACAACATCTAACACTACAAACAAACCTTCAACTAAACCAAATAAGGCCCCTATTAACAACACTGTAGGTTCTAAAAACCCACAATCCGCAATAGAAAACATAAAAGATTACCAAGAAAACGTTAAGCCAAATATAGGTAATCTTGATGAACTTAGCAATATACAAGATTCAAACAAAGAAAATCCAACAATCACAACCGGAGCTAACGACAGCGATTTAACTTCATCGAACACAAATAGCAGCGATAACGATAAAAATCAAAGTAATAGTAGTCAAGAAAAAGATACTGTCACAAACAACTTATCAGCCTCACCGCAAAAAGCTGTTCGTTCACCACTTGAAATAACAATTTTAGTTATAAGCGCAATTATAAGCATCGCCGTGATTGCATTTGCTGTTTTATTTATTATTCGTAATAAAAACAAAAAGTAAACAAAATACAACCCCTATGCAATTAAAAGCATAGGGGTTATTTTTTTATTTCTTTCCTCGGCGTAACTCAAACTTAACATCTGCACTTGCTGCTACATCGTGAGAATGTGTAACAATTATTACGCATTTACCCTCATCAGCAAGTCGGCGGAAAATTTTCAGTATTTCATCTTGTGTTTCGCCATCCAAGTTGCCTGTTGGCTCATCCGCTAAAATTATTTGCGGATTATACGAAAGGGCTCTCGCAATTGCGCCCCTTTGCACGCGATATGCTTCTGAGTGCATTTTTAATAATGTACATAAAACACCCACTTCCAATTTTATGATGATATATTATAACTCCTTTTTTGCAAAAATGTGGTACTTTTGTAAATAAATTGTAAATGAAAAGGCCACATCGACTATGATGTGGCCTTTATTATTTCATTTGCAATTGTTTCGGCATATTCTCGGCATAGTTTTTCGCTTTCGCTTTCTACCATTACCCTTATTACTGGCTCAGTACCACTTTCTCGTAGCAGCACTCTACCTTTACCATTAATTTTTTGTTCAACTTCTTTTACAACCGTTAAAACGTGTGCATTATTCATAATTGATTTCTTATCAGATACTCTTACATTTTTTGTGAACTGAGGATATAGCGATACTGGTTCGCATAGCTTTGACAAACTTAATTTTCGATCACATATTTCCTCGGTAATCATGATTGCCGTAAGCAGTCCATCACCCGTGGTAGCGTATTTTTTTATTATTATATGTCCTGACTGTTCGCCGCCAATATCATACTCTTTTTGTTGCATACGTTCATATACAAAGCGGTCCCCTACCGTAGTTAATTCACAGTTTATATCGGATTCTTTCAAACTATTTACAAATCCACTATTAGACATTATGGTCGCGACTACGGTATTACCCGATAACATTCCACGTGATTTAAGTCGATGCGCTAAAATATACATCATTTTATCACCATCGACTTCATTGCCATTTTCATCGACTGCAATACAACGGTCACTATCTCCATCAAAAGCAAATCCTAAATCCAAATGTTTTTCGCGTACAAGTTTACACAATTTTTCTATATGTGTAGACCCACAATTTTCATTTATATTAACCCCATTTGGAGTATCTCCAACAATATATGTCACAGCGCCTAATGCATCAAAAACTGAACGGGCTATACTCCAAGACGCTCCGTTTGCGCAATCAATTCCTATTTTTAAATGTTTATACGAATGTGATGCTAAAGAAATAAGATATCCAACGTATCTATTTCTTCCTGAAACAAAATCCACTATCGCACCAATTTGTTCCCTTTTAGCCAACGGTAAGTCATCACCCTCTATTCCTAATGCCAATAAATCGCCATCAATATATTTTTCTATTAATGATGTAGCAACATCATCAAATTTTTCACCATATCGATTTATAACTTTGATTCCGTTATCATAAAACGGATTGTGCGATGCTGTAATCATAATTCCACAGTCAAAACCCTCTGTGCGAACAACATATGATACACTTGGAGTGGTAGTCACGTGCAATATATAAGCATCTCCCCCTGAAGCAATAACACCAGAACAAAGCGCATATTCAAGCATATAACTAGAGCGGCGAGTATCTTTGCCAATGACTATACGTGGTTTGCCTTGGGCTTTATCGGTCTTGCATATATCCGATTTAAAATACCATCCTAAAAACCTACCTATTTTATAAGCGTGATCTGCTGTAAGATTTACATTTACCTCACCGCGAAAACCATCGGTGCCAAAATATTTATTTTTCATAAAAACAAAACCTTCTTTCGCATAATAGTATGCGAAAAAAAGGTAAAAAAATACAAAAAGAGCCGAAACATTCGGCTCTTTAAATTTATTCTTCAGTATTTGCTGTGATTTTTCCGTAAAGTGGAATATCAGTATCACGCTTTGGTTCGCGTGAAGGAGCAGCCACTACTGTGTTTGATGGTTTGCGACCGCCTCTGTCATTTTTGCGGCGAGAACTATCTCGGCGTGGCATATTTGGAGTGCCACCTTCTGGGAAAATAACTACGCGGCGATTTTTACCTTCGCCAATAGATGCAGAACTTACACCCTCAACCTCTTGAACTGCGGTATGAATTATACGGCGCTCGTAAGCACTCATTGGTTCAAGAGCACGATTGCGTTCGGTACGTTTTACCTGATCAGCTACACGAACTGCCAAACCTCTAAGTGTTTGTTCGCGTTTTTCACGATAATCACCGATATTAAGAGTTACCTTGAAATATCCACCAGCATTATTCGCTGCAAGCGATACAAGATGCTGTAAAGCATCAAGTGTTTCGCCACGATGACCAATCACAACACCAAGGCCTTCGCCTTCAAGTATAATAGTAGCGCCGTTTTCACGAACAGCAGCCTTAACTGATACATTTTCGCAACCGAGGTTTTTAAGGATTGCATTAAGATAAGCTATTGCCTTGCCGGTAGGAGTTGTCGCATCGATAAGTGACTGATCAACGGCCTCTACCTCTGGCTTTTCAACCTTTGTCTCAGCCTTTTTTGTTTCTTGTTTTTGTGATTTTTCTTTCTTTTCAGGTTTTGAATTATTAGCAGCCTTTTTCTCAGGCTTATTATTCTTTTTCGCTGGTTTGTCTGGGCGCTCTACATAAGCCTTAACTTCTGCCTGTGCGCCACCAAAAATGCCCAATACTTTTTTCTTAGGCAATGAAATTACTTCGATTTGTACATCTTCTTCTATTTTAGCGCCAAGCTTTAAAATGGCATCTTCTTTTGCTTCGTCAAGAGTAGCGCCGAAGCCGATTGCTTCCTTAATCAAGGGTAGTCCTCCTTAAACATTAGACTCTGAATCTGTGTTGTTAAATTTATTGAGTTGTTTGCTTTCGAAATCACACTGAACACCGAGTTCTTTAGCGCGCTCACGAGCAAGTAATTTTTGTGGTCCGTACCAAATCTGTACGCCTGATTGAATAAGACCACCTATAAGTGATGAGCAAATCCAATAAAAACCAACACCTGCTGGCAAACCAAAACCGATGAAGAGTGAAATGAGAGGCATTGTAAGCATCATACCCATCATAGAAGGTGCATCAGGATTATTGATTTTATTTACACGCATTGAAATAAGGCTTGTAAGAATTTGCGCTAAAAATGCACCAAATGGAATAAGCCATAAAAGTTGAGCCTGATTAAAAATATCGAATGAGAAACTAGGGGTTTTAGTAAGATCTAAGCCCTCGTTACCGAAAAGATAAAAGTTGATATGTGTCTTTTCATCATTATCCAACTCGATAAGTTTTTCAACATCTGGTTTTATTTCTGCGTAAAGTTCGGGTGATAAAACTTCTTCAAAAATATTGCCTTCGGATCTTAAGTTACCGATAATAGCAAGTTCTTTGTTATTTTCATGAACTTTTTCCCAACCAAGGGCAGCTTTGTATTCATCTTTATACTCTTCTGCCGCTGTGACTTTTTTATAAATGTTGTCAATGTTTGCCTCGTTTGCACCTGCCATATAAGTAAATGGTGACATAATAAGCCAATAAATACTCATCATTAAAAGCAAACGAATAACCATTGGCAAACAGCCGCCGGACATTGAAACGCCTTCTTGTTGATATAACTCTTGTTGAGCCATAGCCATTTTTTGACGATCATCACCATATTTCTTTTTGAGTTCGTCAAGTTTTGGCTTTATACGCATCTGCTGTACAGCAGATTTTTGGCTTTTGATGCTAAGAGGAATTAAAATAACGTTAATTAAAAGTGTGAAAACTGCAACTGCTGCAGCAAAATCGTTGCTGAAAATACCAGCCAAAAAACGCATAACGTAACCGAGTGGCACGTTAATTATATTAAAAAGTCCTTGCATACTTAATAACCGTCCTACTTAATGTGTTTGTTCTTTTTTTGGTGGAACAGGATCATATCCGCCTTTACAAAACGGATTACACCTCATAATTCTTTTAACGCTCAAAGCAAGTCCCTTAAAAGCGCCGTGCACACTGATTGCTTCTAAAGCATACGCCGAGCAACTAGGCGTAAAACGACAACACGGAATCTTATGAGGCGAAATGTGTTTTCGATAAATTTTTATAAGCCATATAAAAAATAGGCTTATGGGATTTTTTATTCTACCCATAAATTTTGTTTTTTAAGATGCCACTCCATATTAGCGGCAACTATATTACTCTTTGTGTTAATTATTCGTGTACGTGCGACTACAACAAAATCATATCCCACAGGAATATGTGATGCACACTCATCAAACGCAGCGGTTACAACCCGCTTTGCACGATTACGACTTACTGCAGTGCCAATCTTCTTACCCGCAGTAATGCCAAGACGTGTCTCACCCTTTTTGCCCTTTGTTATATAAAGTACAAATTCAGATGAAACACAAGCTACACCACGTTTATATGCGCGGTGAAATTCCCAATTTTGTTTAAGTTTTGTGTAAGCTCTCATTATCTCACCAAATCAAAAAACATTTTAATTGTATAAAAGTAAAAGCCACATGGAAGTGGCTTTTCTTTAGTAAGATAACTGCTTTCTTCCTTTTGCTCTACGGCGTGCCAAAACCTTACGACCGTTGGCTGTTGCCATTCTCTTAAGGAAACCATGCTCTTTTTTACGATGTA
>JAZRKK010000052.1:0-20818 GCA_045646305.1 Acutalibacteraceae bacterium | reverse complement strand
TCTGCACATCCGTTTTACTGTCTCAAAAAATATTTTAATAGTGATATTGTGAGACAGGTCTCACAGTGTTATTTTGCCTATCGGCAAAGTGATATTAAAACCTTTCGGTTTTAGTGATATTTTATTCGCTCCTAAACTCGCGAAGCGAATATCACTCGGCGTAAGCCGAATAACACTGCGCCGCAATATAACTCGCCTTTGGCGAATAAAACTGGCGTTGTATCCTTACGGGTACAACGCCTATTTGCCGTCTTTTTTTATTAGTGTGTTATAACATTTACCGTTGAATAAACTTTAAACGCCTCAATACTACGTGGTTCGTTGCCGTACGCACTAAGTAGTTTTTCCTCATATTCAGGAATTGAATCTACCCTACCCGCCACGTAATCAAGTATTCTCTTGCGACAAGCCTCTGTTCTGCGAATAATGCCGCCAATACGATGGTCCTGAACATCAAAACCTTGTGGTTTATTTTCTTTATACCACTGTTTTTCAAATGCTAAACCAAACTTGTGCATAGCTTTTGCAACCTCTACGTAATCGGTTTTCGCAAGGCGTTCAAGCGTTGCCTTGTCACCATTTTCATAAGCAGCGCGGGTCTTTTTACCAAGCTCGTACTTATATTTCATAACATCACACATTTTTGCCGCCGCATCAAAAAGATAACCATACTTACGCGTCTTTTTAGCAACAGCATATAGCTTTTTAGCAACATCATCATAATAATCGTAAGCATTTACATCATCGCGTACAGTAACATCCAAAAAGTCACTAAAGTAGTCTGAATAATACATATACTTAACAGGGTTAGGTGGCAATTTACAATTTGTTCTCATATCCACCTGATTAGGTTTATCAAGCAGCATAAATTCATCATAATCAACGCCAGTTATACGCTTAAATTTAGACTTAATCTTCTCCTCATCAGTATTACCCTTTGCATATTCTGCAATATACAAGAGCGATGGTAATAACGCATAGTTAGAACTTTCGCAACCATCATTACCCCACATAGTAATAAACACATTCTTAATTTTGTTGTTTTTACAAGCATCTATTGCAGGTATCGATGTTTCAATTGTATGGCCATTAAATGGTGTAAATCCATGCCAACCCCAAGCACCACCCGCAAACCAAACATTTTTAGAAATTTGCTTGTGGTTCTTTATCATATCGCTATAATGCTTTTCATCCTTGCTATAATAATCCCAATAAACAGGAATAACATCAGGATGCATCGCGTCAACTACCTCTTTGGGCACCTTCTTTTCGCCTTCAATAAAGCAGTATTGACCATTATTCCAAGAACGGAAATACATATCCGACCATATAACAGGTATATACTCGTATTTTTTAGCTATATCGCAAACCGCTGCTAAGTGACGTTTTATTATTTCATTAGTACTTTCATATCCATGAATGTCAAGGTGTTTACCACGACCTAACATGTGGGCCTCATCCATACCAATATGTATGTACGGAGATTTAAAACATTTTTTAAGTGTTTTAAACATTCTGTCAATTAGGTCATAAACTTTTTCATCATCGGTAAGCATAATATCATTACAATCAACAGGAATTGTTCCCCATCTAAGCGCTTGATTAAGATGCGCTAAAGTTTGAATACAAGGAATAAGCTCAATTCCCATATTACTTGCGTACTCATCAAGCTCTTGCATTTCGGCAATAGAGTATCTACCACGCATATAGCCAAAATATGGCTCACCCTCTACCTCGTAAGTATCCTCAGTGTAAAGCATAACTGAATTATAGCCCATCTTTTTAAGCAAAACAAAATATTGCTTTAAGGATTCTACTGTCATAACTGCGTTACGCGACATATCAATCATAACGCCGAATCTTTCAAACTTCTTCAATGCAAACGCCACCTTTCAAGAAAATTATACCATTACTGAAATCAATGTCAATACTATTTATCAAATGATTTTTTCATAGGTATTTTCTAAAAAACATTTACTTTATTAAACAAACAATATATAATTAAATAGTTAAATTACAACACAAGATTGTAGGTGTTAAAATTTTCATGAAAAAACAACGATTGTTGTCACTATCAACCACGCACTTAATATTACTTAGTTTTTTAATTGCTATATTAGTTGGTACCATTTTGTTGTCATTACCTATTAGTTCATCAGATGGTAAACCTACTCCGATTATCGATGCGCTCTTTACCGCAACAACATCAACCTGCGTTACAGGACTAGTGGTAAACCCCACCGTTTCATCTTGGAGTGTATTCGGTCAGGTTGTAATACTTTTTCTTATCCAAATCGGCGGTCTTGGTGTTATCACAATTATGTCAGGAATCATGATACTCCTACACAAAAAAATGGGTATTGGTGACCGACTATTATTACAAGATGCCTTTAACCTTAACTCTCTTTCAGGTCTTATCCGTTTTGTAAAAAAGGTAGTAACAGGCACCTTTATTGTAGAAGGCTGTGGCGCACTGATTTATATGACAGTATTTATTCCACAGTTTGGCTTAAAAGGAATATGGATATCTGTTTTTACTTCAATTTCAGCCTTTTGTAACGCTGGTATTGACATCATAGCCGAGAACAGTTTATGTAACTATGCCATAAATCCCATAATCAATCTTGTAACAAGCGCACTAATCATTTTAGGTGGTTTAGGATATATAGTTTGGTGGGATGTTATACGAGTATTAAAACAAGCAAAGATAAAAAGAACCAAAATTTTCGCTAGGCTTACCCTGCACAGTAAAATCGCTATTGTAACTACTTTAATATTAATTTTTTCAGGCGCATTATTTATCTTTATTTTTGAATACAATAATCCTCAAACGCTCAAGGACTATACCATAACACAAAAAATTTATGTTTCGCTCTTTCAATCCGTAACTACAAGAACAGCAGGTTTTGCAAGTGTGCCGCAAGAAAACCTAACAAACGCAAGCTCGATTATTTGCTTGTTACTTATGTTTATCGGTGGCTCACCTGTCGGTACTGCCGGCGGTATCAAAACGGTCACATTTGCCGTAATTATAGCTTCAGCACTAGCTTCCATCCGCAATAAGGAAGATACCGAACTCTTTGGTCGAAGACTCACAAAACAATCAGTAAGTAAAGCACTTGCTGTTACCTGCATGTCATTTATGATAATGTTTGTGTCAACCATCGCGCTATCTACTGTCACAAATGCTAACGCGTTAGACATACTTTATGAAACAGTTAGCGCAACCGCAACCGTAGGCCTTACTCGTAACCTTACCTCTTCGCTCAACAACATAGGAAAAGTCATAATAATTCTTACTATGTATCTTGGCAGAGTAGGTCCTATATCTCTTGCGGTAGCATTCAATAAAAAGCGAAAAAACCAAAACATAGTTAGAAACCCGATAGAAGAAATAAGTGTTGGTTAAGAAAGGATTTTTATTATGAGTATAAATAAAACTTATGCTGTATTAGGACTTGGAAGATACGGCAGAGCCGTTGCCGAAGAACTCGTTAGCAATGGTGCTGAAGTATTGGCGGTAGACATTAATCAAAATAATGTTGACAGCGCAATAGAAACCATACCTGTTTGCAAATGTGCCGACATTACCGAACCCGAAGCCATTAAAAGACTTGGAATTTCAAACATAGATGTTGTTATTGTTGCTATGGCAAGCAATCTAGAATCTAGTGTTATGGCGATAACCCTTTGCAAAGAAGCTGGCGTTCCTACCGTTATTGTAAAATGTGGTAATGAAATGCATCAAAAAATCTTTAGTCGTGTTGGTGCCGACAAGGTAATATTCCCAGAAAAAGAATCTGGCATACGACTTGCAAAAAATCTACTATCAGCAGGTTTTTCTGAAATGATTGAACTTTCAGATGATGTATCAATGGTAGAAATAGATGTAAAAGATGAATGGGTTGGAAAAACTCTCATTGATTTAAGTCTAAGAAAAAAATACTCTATTAACGTTGTTGCAATTCGAAACCAAAACGAAATCAACACATTGATTGACCCTAACCTACCGCTTGAAAAAGGAATGCAACTTATTGTAATTGCAAATACATTAAAATTGCAAAAATTAAAATAATTAATTTAAAATCAAACTTTGTAGGTGTTAAATTTGTCAGAAAAAATAATTGCAATAATTCTTTTTTTAGTAGCCACCTTTTTATTTATAATGAGCATTCGCTCACTCAAACAAAAAGGTTTTCTTCTTAACAATGCCTATATTTATGCTACACAAAAAGAACGCGAAACAATGAACAAAAAGCCTTATTACCAACAATCTGCAATAGTGTTTTCACTTATAGGGATTATATTTTTGCTAAATGCTGTTGCGCTGTTTTTTAGTATCGACCAAATTTTTTATGTAGTGATTTTCTTTGCTATTGCTACAATAATTTACGCAATCGTTTCAAGTGCAGTAATCGAAAAAACCAAATAAATTAAAGCACCCCACTTTTACTTAAGTGGAGTGCTTTTTTATCAAAAATACGTTATATTACGTATCCAACGAAATATCGTTCCAATCATATATGTCGGATACTAGCCACTCTAATCCTCTGCGTCTTTCATACACTACTTCCGGATTTAACACACCTATAGGCGTACTTGGATTAATTATTTTTTCAGTTGTAGCCCAGTCATATTGGTAATACAAATCCAATAAATCCAAAATTTCTTCTATATTTCTTAATTTGCACTTTCTTTTAAATTCTTTATAGCTTTTACAGTTTGCAACTAAAGAGATTGCTTTTTGGCAATCACATGTTGAATCAGGAATTTTTATGTCTTTTATTAGACCTAAAGCCCACGCCAAAGCCCAATATGATTCATAAGTCCACATTACATCAACAACATCTTGCTCAGTATAGATGTCAGTAAATAATGCTTTTTCCTTTTCTAGCAACGCATCTTGCGCGTCATATTGATGTAAAAGATCTGTAAACATATCTACAGATTCTTCATAATCTTCTTCAGCATGAATATCACATGCCATTTGAGTAGATATCAAACAAGCAATCGCCCTTTTGCAAATAGTATCAATATCTCTTAATTTTAACATTGAACTATCTTCTAAAAGCGGCAAATTTTCACAATAAGCAATGCCTAATTTTTTAATTGTTTTGCTATTGTTTTTTCTTCTCTTTTCTGCTCTATTTACGTTTCCGAACAATGCCATAATTCACAACCCCTATTCTAAATTATGGTTTAAGTATACCATATACTCCCAAATTTATCAAATAAAAAAAGACGATTTTTATCCATTTTCAGTTTTACATTGCGTACCATCATGTTTTATTTCATAATTTTCTTTTAAAATCAAATCCTCTATAAACACAAACTCGTACCCCTCGTCTTTTAGACATTTGAGGATGTTTGGTAACGCTTCGGGAGTGTGGTCGGCATCGTTGTGAAAAAGCACAATTGAGCCGTTTTTAACCTTACCTGTCACACGCTTACAAATGCTCTCTGGCGTAGCCGTATCTTTCCAGTCAAGCGAATCCCCTTTCCATATACTTGGAAGTTGAAACATTATTACCGAAAATATTATTGTATATAAGCGTAACATATTGTATAATATCAATATTAAAGGACATTTTAGGAGTGATAGTTGTGAGTTTGTATTTGGATATTGTCTTTTTTGCAAGTTATTTTTTTATTCTAATTGTTTTTTTAACAATAGCCATTATATCTGCAAAAAAATCAAGCGCTTGGATATGGTATTCAATAGGCGCTGCAATTACATTTTTTGCGCTTATAAATAATAACCTCACTATTAATAACACTAATGACACTTGGCTTGCCATTAACGACCCGTCTATTTATTGGATGATTTATATAATTCTACTATTAATTTCAGGTGTTATTATTTATACAAGATATTCTATATCACAAGATAATTCTCCAAAATTTTATGAACTCTATCCCGAAGATCCCGATTTAAATATTAAAAAAATTGATAAACCTAAAAAGATACATACAAAAAAGCCTCATCCATTTATTAAAAAAATTCTATCTTTTATATTAAAATTTTTAATATGCATCATTTTGTTCGCTTTGTGTTTGCTTGTTGCTGAGATATTATTAATGCTTGTGTTAGGTAATTCTATTGAAGGCGCACCTGCATTAATTTTACTTTTTATTGTTTCAATACTACTATTTGCTTTGCTTTATTATCTCTTTATTGGTAGAAAAAACAAAAACTCAAAGATAAATCTTATTGATTTCGAAAAAATAGATTCGCGTAGTAAAGCTCGCGCAGAATTTAGAAAAGGCAATTTGGAAATACTATATTTATTATCGCCCTTATTTGGTGGTTCAAAAAGTGAGGATAATATATTATATGTGCCGGTTGGAGTTAACAAACTAAAGAAAAGTTACGATAATATTATTGATGATCTTTTAGAAGAAGGAAAAATCAAGACATATAATTGTATACCAGAGTACAAAGGAATTAGTTTTATACCAAGTAAAATTACCATTACAGCAGGCAAGGATGGTAATGTAGTTTTGCAAGAAACGATTAATATATGGTAATATGTAAATATGCAAAAAGACGGCATGCCGTCTTTTTTTGTGCTGCATACCATCACGTTTAATTTCATAGTTTTCTTTTAAAATTAAATTGCTTATAAACACAAATTTACCCCCTTCCCATATAGTTGGAAAGGGGATTTTTTGCCTTTTATTTGTTGAGTATCTCTTCTAATCGGACTAGGATTTCATTGGTTTCTTTTTTTGCCTTCTCCCATCGTTCGTTTTGTTCTTGCACAAGCTTTTTTTATTGCTTCGCGTTCTGCTTGTCTTTCTTGTTCGGTTAACTGCAATTTTTTGTTTTCCATAGCAATTCCTCCTGTTTGCACCCTTTTCTTTGCAATTAAAGTTTACATATACAATCGGACAAATGTATGTCTTATTAATTGTTTATAATCTCACAGCTTTCTGCAAAATTTTCTTTTTTATAGTCTTTAACAAAGAATGTGTTGTAAATGTATGTAGATAGCGGGCAATTTGGATTTTCAAGAACGCAGTTTATAAACTTGCAGTTCGTCAAATAACGTATGTCCTTTTCTTTATCTCCGAACATTCTGCAAAGTTGTGTTTCAAACCCTCTAATGTTTATGTTTTCAAATGCACAACCATCTATTTTGCATTTGTTATCAACCGATAAGAATGTTATAAATGCTTTACTATCTGCAAAACGGCAACCATAAAATACCGTTCCATCCGCCGCGATAAAATCACTGTTTATCACATTGCAATGTATCATCACACACTCGCCTATATAAACATCTCCACAATTCTCAAAGTTACAGTTTTCATAGGTAGAATTATTGATGTGTATGTTAGGAAAGTTTTTAAATATAATGTCTTTAAAAATTCCATTGGAGTGAATTAAATTGCATATATCTTTATCGGCTTCAACATCACCCGTACTCTTACCGCAAAAATAAATGCTGTCGTTATATTCAATTACACCATTTTTTAGCGCAAACTCCCTATCATTCTTCCAATCCAAAATCATAAAAAAATCCTCCTGTAAAGTTTTTTTAGTTTGCAACTAAATTATAACTCTACAAGAGGACAAACGAGTGTCTAATTAAAGTTATTTTAAACATGCAACATAACAGCTAGTCGTTCTTTTTTCGGTATTATTATTCAAAATAGTAGTAACTCCAACAGGCAAGCATCCGCGACATATTCTTTCAAAAGATAATAACTTTTCAATAAACGACATATCTTCATCATCAAGTGCATTTTCTGGTGCTGATATGCACACAATAATATGTGGCACTTCAGACATAACATCTGCAGATTCAAAAGAATCAAATAGCCATAACAAATAATGATGGATCTTTTCTTTTAGTTCTTCGTGTGAAGGACTGCCACCAAAATATTTTTTACTAGAATATAATATGTTTCCAGGTTTGTCGTATGAGTGATTAGTTTCTATATATTGCTGGAAATCTCTTTTCTCATCTTCCTCATCAAAATAAGTACATATATCATCTATAATGCCGAAAAACTTGTTTTGAAAATTCTCAGACTTTGTTTTTAGTCCATCTAAAAAGACATCCGAAAAATAGTTCATTCTATCAGCCTCTTTAAATTTAATCATCGTTATTGTTTTCATTTAATCCTGCTTTTTCAAGCAACTCATCATAGAAACAACTTATCATAAAACGCTCTTTTTTTGCGTGGCATTCTGTCATCAAAATATCGTAAGAACGTATTAGCAGTTCCAAGGAAAGTTCGCCTTTCAAGTAATTACTCAAAGCAATCAAAAATCTTTCAGGACCATGTAACTCTTCCTCATAATATTCTAGTTCAAGATAAGACGGGCCGTGATCAAGCCAAGTTGCGCCATCTTCATCTTGACCATATATACTTGTAATCAAATCAGAACTATCACCGTTTTTTCTTAAATACTCTACATCTTCTGTGTTCTCTCCATTTTCATCCCAATATGGAATTCTATCAAGAACAAATGGTATTTTTTCTGATTTTCTTTTTGTGCGAACAGTAAGAATGTCGCCTTTTTGAAATGGGGTAGGAACTTCAATCCATAATCCCTCAAAAGCACATAATATATCGCTGTCTTCAGATGAAATAATCGAATGAGTATCCCATATTTCAATAGGTGTATTGTCGTAATCTATGGATACAGACATATATTTGGCTTGTTCGTCTTTATCATCATTTAACCATTGCTTTTTCACCCGAATACTAATCGGGTATATATCCATACCGCTTTCTTTATAATCGACAACAAGCTCATCAATATCCTTTTTTGCGGCACTATAACAAGCAAAATACGAACAGAACAGTCTATCGTCTTTAGTGTAATCTTCATCACCTAAATACCATACTTCAAACGAATAAACGCAGTAGGGTTCATCATTGTAAAATATGGAAATGTATTTATTTTGAAGTTCCATATATTTTTGCAAAAAAGAGTGCAGACTTTCAAAACGAGGAGTCCATGGTCTTTCAATAATCTCAGTATCAGGTTGTTCTATAATTATTTCGTTAAATACCAAGTGCTTTTGTGGTATGGTTAAAGAATCATTCATATACACCAAGTAAGCCGTTTCGAGTGAAGAGAATTTGTGCGAAATTTTTCTACAATAATCTGAAATTGTTTTTGAATTTATAAGACTATATACATCCATTTAAAATTCACTATCCTTACGCTTTTAAATTTAATCAAATTACGAAATTGCAATACATTTGTCTACTTGTGACTTATAACATTTTGGGCAAATCATACCAAAAGATCCTGTTGCTGTATTATATATATAAATACGTCCACAATGATTACAACTTCGCAACTTCATTCTAGGTTTAATATTGTTAACTAGTTTTTTTGTATCATAATCTTGCCTCCAATAACGCTTGTTATTAAAATTTTTCATACTCTTTATATTATATAATAAAGTTGCACCTGGACATACATATGTCTATTTAAAAAAATTAACTTTGTATTATCACTTATAAATAAAACCACCGATTGACTTTCTTCATCAATCGGTGGTTTTATAATTAAAGTGGTCTTTGAGCTAAAACCTTAATATCTTTTGCGTTTTTATATTTGTCTTTAACAATTTTTTTAGCTTCTGCAACAGATGAAGCATTTACAAAAGTGCTGGTTTGTGACCATGCTGTACCGTTATTTGAATATTTTAATGAAATATTATATCTTGTCATTTGTTGTCACCTCTGAATTCTCAAATTACAAATATGTGCGCATCCAACTGTGCGGTCCTTTGTGCACTCCGCGTGGATGACGAGGACAATTATTCACACCGGGAAGCGGCACGCCTTCGGTTGCGTTACGAACAGATTTATATCCACAATATCTACATTGATATAAAACTTGTTTCTTTTTAGGTGGTGCAGAACTTCTTGAAGATGCTTTTGTTTGCTTCAGTAACATCTCTTTTAATATTTTATTTTCGAGTTCAAGTTCTTCACGTGACTTACTCATATAAATCCTCTTTTCTTATTAGTCTTTATACATTTCATATTGATTCATATAATATTGATATTTATCCATATCTCCATTTTTCTTGGCTATTTCGGCCGCTTGTTTTGCCGTTCTAGCCATTTGGCTACGAGTGGAGTTTCCCACTTTACAATCTAGATTTTCCATTTTGTTAATGCACTCTAAATCTTTATCACTCCAAATAGAACGTATACCATTGAAGCTAGCATCCTTAGCCGCACCGAGAATTTCAGAGCCAAGTTCAAAACCAACTGTATCAGATAAGCCTTTTAACACCGAACTCGCTACTCCTGTTGTAGTTAAAGTTACAGTTCCTAATGTTTTACCAATAAATTTAAATACACCCAATTGTTATTACCTCCTTACGCCATGTAGTTTAAATATACAATTGGACATATGGATGTCTAATTAAAAACTATACATTAATTATTATTTTTTTGGTTTTTAAACATTTTCTAATTCAGGCATTGCTGCACCACATTCCGAGCAAAACTTACCATTGTTTTGACATCCACAGCTACACACCCATTTATCAGTTACATCAATATCTTCTATTCCTACATTTCTTAAGTCCTGCCAAAGCTTAGAAATAGTTTTACTAGTAAATTTAAACATACCATCTGATATTTTTCCAAATAAACCCATTACCCAAAAAAACGCCGCAACAGGATATAAAAATATCGCTAATGCAACTGTTAATATTACTGCGAAAAAATAAGATAAAAATACTACCATTTTAATTTCCTCCAAATTTTAATTAATAAGATATGTTATATTAATAACAATTATAGAAATACGAAAAGATAAACCAACACTTTGTCTTCATATACAACTACAATGCTCGCACATTGCATCTCTGTATTTTCTTCTCATACGTATATAACTACTTCTGCCATCGCAAAATTCGATTTCATAATAGTAATATGTATGATCTATCTTATGCTTTTCCTTAATAAATATAATTTTCTGAACATTTTCATCGGTAAGTTCCAAATATTCGTGATTTCCTAAGTAAATACATGCTTTTGTTCCAACTAAGGTAATCTTACAATCTTCAAAGCAACCTTTCTTAACCTTGCTGCCATGATTTTTTGCCAGTTCCTTTTCCACAAGTTTTGCTAACTTTTTTATTATTATTTTTTCAATTTGACTCTTGTTACCATTGCCACTTTCAAAACTTTCCTTACTCATTTTTAAATCCCTCACTTTTTTAAATTACAAATATTTTTTAAGTATACCTTGACAAAATTTTACTTGCTTCCTCCTTCATCTCCTCCACTAGTTTAAGTGGTTCAATAACCCTTACCCACACGCCTTGGCTTAACAACCACATTTTAATACCATCGCCGTAAACTTCGGCTTCTATAAGATACTTTTTATCGCCAAGTCGTTCGATGATTTTGGCGGTTGGGAGTTTGTCCAAAACAGCTTGTACCGAAGGGCCTGAAAACTCAAAACGAATTGTTCTAAGTTCGCCCGTCCACATAAACAAGCTTCGTTTACGAAGTTCTCCCTCGTCAAAAATGGGTATGTCATCCGTTGTGAATTTTTTGCGATGTTCGGTTACACTTTTAATTCTATCAAGTCTAAAGTAATACGGCTTGTCTATTTTTCCCTCGGTCACAAAAGCAATAAGATAAAAATAATAATCGGTAAACATTACCGAAGTAGGTCGTAGCCTATGAGTGCGCCACTTTCTATCCATTCGGTAATATTCAATAGATATTTCTTTTTTCTCGGTAATGCAGTTTATAATTTGCCACAATCTATCTTGAACGCTCTCACAATCGTGTTTGACTTCGGGGTAATGATACAGTTCTTTGCGGATAAGCTCGGCTAGTTTTGTTTTATCTTCACCGGTAGTGAAACGTTTAAGTTTATCAACTAAAATCAGAAGTTCATCACGAGAAAAAGCACGTGCACCGATCATAACCTCTACTAGGGCAAAAAGTTCTTTACTGCTTAAAAACTCGTCCATAAGTAATCGGTAGCATTTATCTTTATGCGAATATTCAAGTTCTGTGTTGCCGACAAGTTCACGATTGTCGGCAAGAAATGCTTTCAAATCCGATATGCTACGACTGACACTTTTGGTTGAAACAGCATATTCATCTGCCAGCTTTTGTACCGATATATCTTCGCCGCGAAGCGCACGAAAGAAAATCTCTAAAATTCTATATTGTTTCGTGTTTTCCAAATAAAACACCCCTTTTTGATTTTATTTCATTATATAAAATCACTCGGACACACTCGTGTCCACCTAAACAATTAAAATAAAAAATGCGCAACCCCTAGAGGTCACGCACGAAAATCATACCTCTGGCAGTTTAAGGTTGCTAGACACTTAAATTAAAACTTTGTTGCAAAGTCTGTCAGTGGTATGTTTTTGCCACATATATTCTTTGCAACAACAAATTACAATATACGCAATTTTAATTTAAGTATCTAGCATAGTAAAGTATAACACATTTATTTTTGCTTGTAAATGCTTTTTCGAGGTTTTTCAACAATTTATACACGATATATTACATTAAAAAATAGAAATTTTAGAAAACTAAAGAATCACAAGGGACTGTTCTGTGTGTTGTCTTAAAAAATTAGACGGTGCTATTCGGCACCGTCTTTTTTGTAGGACGAGGGCTTGATCTCGCCGTAAATTAGAGAATAAAAAACGGCAGGAGTAAACCCCTGCCCTACAATTATTCATTTTCAATTTTACACTGCGTTCCATCGTGTTTTATTTCGTAATTTTCGGTGTAGATTAAGTCGCTTATAAATACAAACTCATACCCCTCATCTTTTAGACATTTAAGGATGTTGGGTAACGCCTCTGGTGTATGCTCAGCATCGTTGTGAAACAGTACAATCGAGCCGTTTTTAACTTTTGAGGTAACCCTTTTGCAAATGCTCTCTGGTGTGGCGTTATCTTTCCAATCAAGGCTATCGCAATCCCACTGTATTGTGTACATATCTATACTCTCTACCGTTTCTACTACCCTATTATCGTAATCGCCATAAGGTGGGCGGAAGAGTGTTGGGCATTTGCCTGTAATGTTTTCTATCTTTTTATTACAGCTTTCAAGTTCATCTATCATCTGCTCGGTTGATAGCCCTGTCATATATGGGTGCGTGTTAGAGTGATTTTGTATTTGATGCCCCGCATCGCTTAGCTGTTTTACCGATTCGGGATATTTATCTACCCAAGCACCTACCACAAAAAACGTTGCGGGAACATCGTATTCCGCAAGTATGTTTATAAGTTGTTCGGTATCATCATTACCCCATGCGGCATCAAAACTTATAGCTATTTGCTTTTTGTCGGTTTCTACGCAATAAATCGGCAGCTTTCGGTCGCTATCGGCCAAAGTTGCTACCGAACCAACAACCGCAATTACAACAGCCAAAAGCCCACTAAAACACCACATAATTTGCCGTTTTGTAATTATAAAATATCGCATATTACTCCCCTCTTTCATTAATAAACATTATGAAAGACAGTTTGTACGATATGAATTGTCTTTTCAAAAACTGATAGCTATATTTCTTAATTAAGTATCAGTTGTTCCTTTTTAAAAACTCTATGATATCATATATATCTTTTGATATCGAGTAACCGTTAATTACTCCTAACCAAAATTCTTTCATATCATTAGATACCTGTGGATCCTCATGAATAGCTTTTTTGATGACATCTAAGGACGCCTTTTCTAATCCTTTTTTAACTATGAATTTTTGTAGTTCATTCATTTATAAAAACCTCGTAAGTTTTTTCTGCAATTCGCTTTATAACAGGCACAACCACACTATTACCGCACTGCTTATATGCGCTTGCCATTGGGATTTTAGGGAAACGGAAATCTTTTGGGAACCCTTGTAATGCAAGGCATTCGTATGGTGTGGCAGTTCTTATTCCATAATCATCTAGAATAATAGGAATTCTTTCCTTACAATGTCCCATATAAGCCGTTAAGGTTGGGCAAATGTCAAAAGCTTTTTTGGAAATCCCAAAATCGTATATGCGATATACGTGTTTCTTGCTTTTTACCATATTTACTAACTCATTATAATATTTATTCGAATCATCATAATAATAACAATCGCTATGTTTTTTCGTTCTATCGAAAATATCATCTAATGTTTTGGTTAATGGTATTTCATCGGGAAAGACAAATCTTTCACATATGTCGTTATCTAAGAATGCTACTATAAAAATTCTAGAACGATGCTGTGGTATGTTTCCGAATTTTGCAGAATCCATAACTTGATATTTAAAAGAGTAGCCATATGGAACCAATGTGTTGTATACAGTTAAAAATGTCTTGCCTTCATCATGTTCTAACAAATTAGACACATTTTCTAAAAATATAATAGGTGGCCTTTTAACTTTTACGAATTTTTCAATTTCAAAAAACAGATTCCCTCTACTATCATTAAAACCTCGTTGTTTTCCAGCGGTCGAAAATGATTGGCAGGGGAAACCAGCCACTAACACATCAAAATCGGGAACATCATTAGGATTAACTTTACGAATATCGGTTTCTGTTAAGTGCTCAGAGCCAAAATTATAGCGATATGTAGATGCTGCATATTTATCAATTTCGTTTGCCCATACAATATCAAATCCCGCTTGCTGAAACCCAAGATCTATTCCACCTATTCCACTGAAAAGACTACAAACTCGCATGCTTATTACCATACTTTTTAAAATTTTTATTGATTAACATTTATTATACCATAATGATGTACACTTCTCAACAATTTACGATATAAAGATTTAATTTTCTACTATTTTTAACAAAACCAAATGTTTCAGTTGTATTTTAAGTCACAGTGTGATATAATGTTTTCGTGTTGAAAGAGAGGGCTTATACATGAATTTGACTTTAATAGGAAATAGAATACGATTTATAAGATTAAATTTGACTAACATGTCTCAAGAAGAGTTTGCTAATAGCTTGGGGTTTGATAGAGCTTATATTTCAAGGGTTGAAGCAGGAAAGCAAAACTTAACCGTTGAAAATTTAATAAAGATTTGTGAAGGGTTATGTGTTTCTCTTAAAGATTTTTTTGATATAGAAAAAATAGATTTTGAATGAGGTAAATATCATGTCTAAATTTAAAGGATTATCTTTGTTTGCGAGTGCTGGTATTGCAGAAATGAATTTAAAAAAATGTGGCATTAATATGGTATTAGCTAATGAGCTGATTGAAATACGAGCCAAAACCCACTCTTTTTGGCACAAAAATTGCGAAGTAATAAACGGTGATATTACGAATGATACAATTAAAAAAGAAATAATTGAAAAATCTTTAGAAAAACAAGTGGATTTTGTTTTGGCGACACCGCCTTGTCAGGGCGTATCGCTTGTTGGTAAAAACAAAACAAACGATGAAATGTTAAATGACCCTAGAAACTTTTTGATTTTTCATGCCTTTGATATTATCGATGAGCTTAATCCAAAGGTGGTTGTTATTGAAAACGTAGACAGGTTTTTAACAATGAAGTTTCCTTACGATAATGGCTTTCGCAATATTGAATATATCATTAGAAAGAAGTACGGCGATAAATACTCGGTTAATGTTAACGTTTATAATGCACAAGATTATGGCGTTCCTCAAAGCAGAAAAAGAGCAATTATCGTATTGTGTAACAAAAATTATAAGTTTTCTGAACCCTCAAAGCAAAAACATATTACGGTTAGAGAAGCCATCGGAGATTTACCATCATTAGAGGCAGGACAATCTTCAAACATTAAAAATCATAGTGCCAGAGCTCACACTGAAGCACATGTGTTATGTATGAAGCATACTCCAACAGGGCATTCTGCCTTTGAAAACGATGTATATTTTCCGAAAAACAAAGATGGAAAAAAATTAAAAGGATATTCTGCTACGTACAAAAGAATTGATTGGGACAAACCAGCTCCAACAATTACTATGAGAAATGATGCTATTTCATCTCAGAGCAATGTTCATCCAGGAAGGTTATTAGATAATGGGCTTTATTCGGATGCCCGTGTTCTAACATTAAGGGAATTATTTATATTATCTTCAATAGATCCTGATTTAGATGTGCCTTCATTCGCAAGCGATATCCAAGTTAGATTTATGATAGGAGAAGCTGTTCCTCCAAAGTTAATCGAATCAATTTGTAAAAATATTAAAGAGGTAAAATAAGATGAAAGGTATATCTTTATTTAGTAGCGCTGGAATAGCTGAAACGTACTTAAAAGAATGCAATATTGAAATGCTTTGTGCATGTGAATTGTTGCCCAAAAGAGCAGAATTACATAAATGGCTATATCCCAACTGTGATATGGTTTGTGGCGATATCACTGATTCCGGCATATATAATCAAGTAAAACAAGTTGCAATTGATAATGATTGCAAATTCTTACTAGCAACCCCTCCTTGTCAAGGTATGAGTAGTTTGGGTAAAAAAGATTATGAGAATGACAAACGAAATTATTTGGTCTTTTACGCAATGGATATGATTGATGAATGCGATTTTGATTACATATTGATTGAAAATGTGCCTAAATTTTTAAAACTATATTTCCCTTTTAATGGCGAACTAAAATTGTTGATTGATATATTTAAAGAAAAATATTCAGAACAATACAATATAGACTCTTTTGTTTTAAACGCCAAAGACTACGGGGTACCACAAAGCAGACCGAGAGGTTTTATTAGATTGTGGAGAAAAGGATTGAAGTGGGGACTTCCTCAATCTCAAAAAGAAATTACTTTATTCGATGCTATAGGAAGTTTGCCAAGCCTTGAATCTGGTGAAGATAGCGGTATTAAGTGGCATTATGCAAAAATCCATAACGACAGAGAAATTACCGCCATGAAACACACTCCCGAAGGTAAATCTGCAATGACAAATGATGTTTACTATCCTAAAAAGCCAAATGGCGAAAGAATAAAAGGATTCCATAATACTTATAAGAGAATGAAGTGGTCAGAGCCTTGTCCTGCAAGAGCCATGAACAACGGAAATATGGGAGGGCATAACAATGTTCATCCCGGTAGAGCCTTATCAGATGGTACTCGTTCAGACTCAAGAGTTTTGACTTTAAGGGAATTATTTATAGTGTCTTCTTTACCTGCAGATTGGGATTTGCCGGAATGGTGTACTGATAATTTAATACGAACAGTTATTGGTGAAGCAATCCCGCCTATGTTTTTAAAAAACATAGTAAAAATGATAGGAAAGGATTAGAAAAAATGATCGAATTAGATAGAAGAAAAAACCACAAGTGGATTTTACAAAAAAATGTCAGTTCAAACGATATTATTCAATCTTATCTAGATGTTTTATCAAGCAACTCTGAAATAGATTATGCTAGTGTGCAACAACAATTAAGGGAAAATAATATTTATAAAGGAAGAAGTTATCAAGGTTCGCTTAGCACTATGGGTGTTAGATTTAGTCAAATGTGCTTTTATATGTTTGGATATAAAGTGAATAATGTTTTTGTTCCATCGCCGATGACACAAAATTTATTAAATCCAAATAGTACCTTCTCAAATGAAAGCAATTCATTAATTAGTTTGTTTTCAATACAATTTCCTCATCCATATAGCGATACCCATTCGGATTTTAAAATTTACATGGGAAGATTATTGGTTAAACTCTTGCTTGATGAACGTATAGAAAAAAGATTATATATAGATGAGATAATCTGGTTCTTACCCTTCATTGAAACCATCGACCAAAATAAATATGATGAATTGATAGAAAGCATTTTAGAGTATAGAAAATTGACTTATGCACAGAAAACAATGCTGTTCTTTGGCGTTAGAAATTACCACGATGTATTTGCTAATGTTACACATGAATTCAATTACTACTTTTTAAGAATTTTTGAAGGCTTTGGAGTAGTAAAAATAGTTCAAGATGAAAAACATAATGAGGGACACCTATTTAGATTTAAACATGGAACCGGAAATACATACAGAACAGACGCATACGCATCTAGAAAAACTGTGTCCGGCTATGTTGAGTTAACAGAGACCGTACTTAACGATGCGATTAAATTAAACGACAATTTCTCCGCATTTGATGATCCTACTACGATGGAAACCATAGGAATAAATTCAAACCGTGATTGGCTAACCGCTTTGTACGAAACGGAGCCCTTATCATATCTCAATTGTATTAACAATAGCTTTAATAGGGTTAAAGAAATTTCGGATTGTATAAACACTATGGTTCACGCTTCTAGATATGGAAGTAGAGATGGTAGCGAATTCGAACATTCATTAAAACCTGTAATCGAATTGTTTAGAGAGACTTGCAATGTTGAAATAATTGCAGGTGCTGGCAACACAGATTTGCTATGCGCAATGGAAGATGAAAATGAAGATATTTATAAAATGAATGTTGATGCCAAGACAAGAAAAGCGGGGCTTGAAGAAATTAATGCAAGACGTCTTGAGACACATTTGACTAAGCACGGTTCGAGATTCTGTATTGTTGTGGCTCCCAGATTTGCTTCTGGTGTAAGCGATGACATACAAGGTCATAAAATAGTAACAATTAAAGCTGAAGATTTAGGCGCTTATTGCTATAAAGAATGTACAAATTCAAGAGATGGATTTGCAGATTTTGAAAGTGTACATAAAATCATTCAAAACAATATGGGAATAGATATTACTGATTTAGTTAGAGATTTAACTACTTCAAGATATGGTATTTCTATTTAAACAACACAAGCCGATGAGAATTTCTCATCGGCTTAATTATTTTTTATCCCATCGTAAACGTGCCTTTAGTTTTGGTGTCTATTACATATTCAAAGAATGTGCCTTTAAATATTGCGGCGAGGTAATTGTCGGGGTTAAATGAAGGATATTCTTTTTCAATTATTGCAAAGATATCGCGTAGTTGCAGCATGGTTGCAAACTCGTGCTTGCACGCGCCAGAACAAAAACAATTACACACAAGGCCACTTATATCGCCTGTTTTGTGGTTGTAGTTAAATTCTACATCGTAGGGCTTTTTACCAGTTACTATTGCTCTACCCTTGCCTGCGTTTAGTTCTATGTATACAACGCG
Source organism: Acutalibacteraceae bacterium (assembly GCA_045646305.1). GTDB lineage: Bacteria > Bacillota > Clostridia > Oscillospirales > Acutalibacteraceae > UBA737. Next base: position 1,757 of record JAZRKK010000052.1, on the reverse strand, counting down.
ATTTTCCATATAGTAATCGTGTCCACGATCAGCAACGTCGCTGTCAATTTTCATACCGCTAAGATTAGTAAGGTTAAATACAGTATCATCGGTTCCAGATACAAATTCTTCATCTTCGTTCGATGGAGCTTTAAACCAGGTTGAGGCTTGTCTATAAGTTAAAGCATAATCATCAATAGTAATAAAGTGTGAGCCTGCGAGGTGGAATTCACCAATAACATCGGTATTTGCAACGCCGATGACACGCTTATAGTCAGAAAGTTTAATCTTAAAATTATAATTAACTTCTACTACTCGGCCGCGTAAACCCTCTAACTTACCCTCAACATAAACAAAGTCGCCACGCTTGAGGTCAAACATATCATTGTAGTAAGAACAAGTAAAGTGACGGTCGGCAAAATAAACATCTACAACCGATTTTTTAGCAACGGGTAAATAACCATTCTTTGTTGGTGTTTTTTCAACCACTCTTTGTTCTTCTTGTTCTGTTTGTGCTGTAAAACCAATTTTAAAACTCATTTAAAATCGCCCTTTCTTTATTTGATGGTTTTATTATAAATGTTTCCCTGTCCCAAAATACTCTCTGTGACTAACAATGGCACCAATAAATTGAATCATATAGAAATAAACTTAAAAAATACACAAAACGAGAAATTTTTAAGAGTGGTATTTCTACCACTCTTTTATCTAATCTATTTCTTCTAATCCTTCTTCGTAATAATGCACACTAAATCTTTCTTTACTCTGCCATCACAACTACCCTCTTTCATACAATTTAATCTTATGTCAAAGGGCTTGTAAGATATAAAAAATGCTAACGGAAAATTTCAGTTAGCATTTTTTGATTTATATTGATTTAATTTTATCGTTATTAAAGCATACAAACTCTATATCGCAAAATGTGTTTTTTAGTTGATCACACAAAGGAGCTACTATAACATTTTCACTTTGATAATGTCCGGCATCAAACACCGAAACACCATTGTTTACAGCTTCAATAAACACATTGTGCTTTATATCTGCCGATATCAAAGCATCATAATCCGCGCTAATTACATCGGCTAAAAAGTCTCCGCCAGATCCTGAACACACAAGCACATTTTTAATCTCGCGGCCACTATCGACATATCGAACAGAACCTCCAAGCTTTGATTTTATATGTTCGGCAAGTTTTTTCGCTTCATGTATATCACACTCAGCTTCACGAATCAAAAATCCATCGTGCGCAACATACGGTTTAACATTATTAAGATCTATCGCATCACAAAGATTTTCGGTAACACCACCAACCGCTATATCAAGATTTGTATGAATTGATATAACCGATATACCAGCCTTTACAAGCTCGTAAACCACACCGCCAGCAAGTATATTTTTTAATCCTGAAAAAATTACAGGGTGGTGTGTCACTATAAGCTCGGCTCCAATGCTCTTAGCGTAATTTACCGTGTTAATATCACAATCAAGGCAAACTACCGCGCGAGTCACATTTGCATTTTTATCGCCCACTAAAATACCTACATTATCAAAATCGCATGCGGTATCAAGTGGGTATTTTTCTTTCAAATAATTAAAAACGTTATTTACATTCATCATTTCTTTTTAGCAAATGAGTCTTTTAGCGCAACAGTACGGTTAAAGACTATTTTATCATTGGTTGAATCCTTATCCACGCAGAAATAACCCTGGCGCATAAACTGGAAGGTGTCACCCTCTTTAACATTTTTAAGACTTGCATCAATAACTGCATCAGAAAT
>JAZRKK010000051.1:0-5507 GCA_045646305.1 Acutalibacteraceae bacterium | reverse complement strand
TTGTAAAGGTAGAACAACACTTGTTGTAGCGCACCGACTTTCTACCATCAAAAACGCAAACGAAATCGCCGTTGTTTCGGGTGGCGAAATTTGCGAACAGGGCTCACACAACGAGCTAATCCAAAAAGACGGCATATACGCTATGCTGCATAAACAACAGTTTAGAGAAGAATAATAAAAAGTCGGGGCAAAGTATTTTGTCCTGGCTTTTTTGTGGGTTGACTTTCGGTTTGTTTTTTGAGATAATAAGTTTTGCTAAATAAATTTGATTTTAATAATAAATATTTTTACAAAGTTTTATGATAAAATCTAAAAAACGGAGTATTTGAATATGGCAGATTTTGTAAAATTTCATTTTGATAACACCTTTTATGACAAGCCGATGTTGTTTCTACCATATAGTTTGGTTCAAGTTGGCGATATCGATACATATTCAGGTTTTAAGTGCGTACGTCATACGCAAATTGCGCATGAAATAACATATATAGTTCGTGGTAACGCTAATATCCTTTGCGGAGATAATACATATCTTTGCAAAGCGGGTGACATTATCTTTAACCCAAAGGGTAGTTTGCATGCCATAGACAGTGCGGATGGTCATTCTTTGAGGTATTATTATATTGCTTTTGATATTCCTGATACATCAAATGGTACAGAACAAAAACTTGCTGATTTTTTTGCTTCGGAAAAAGCAGGTTGCGCAGTAGCCGATAGAAGTATACCGCATACTTTTCATGATATATTTTTGAATCTTTATGGTAATGATGAGTTTTCAAATGATGTTGTTAGCGATAGCATAAGAAAATTATTAATCTATGCTTTACGTTCACTTGAGGGTATGGCGAACAGGGTTTATGTTCCGGATGTGCGTTTTGGCAAAAAGCGTACAGTAGCTCAAATTTGTTCGTTTATCGATTCTAATGTTGAGGATATTGACGCACTTAAAAAACTGCCTCAAAAGTTTGATTACAGTTATTCACATATATCATCTTTCTTTTCAAAATCGATGGGACTTAGTCTTAAAGAATATTTTTTAATGAGTCGCCACAGACGAGCAAGTGAACTTTTACGCAGTGGTATGTCAGTAACCGCTGTTTCAGAACGTATGGGGTACAGCAGTATTCACGTTTTTAGCAAGGCGTTTTCCTCTCGCGAGGGAGTATCGCCTAGCGTATACATAAGTAATTTTGAGTCAAAAGGCTCTAAAAATAAAGTGAGGTAAAACTATGAAGGTAGCAGTCATTGGTTGCGGTACTATTGCAAATTTACAGCATATTCCCGCATATATGAAAAACGAAAAGGCAGAAATCAAATACTTTTGCGACATTATTCCAGAACGCGCCGAAAAGGCGGTTGAGGAATATGGTTGTGGTATTGCCATCACCGATTACAAAGTAGCGTTAGCTGACCCTGAAATCGAGGCTATTTCTGTTTGTACTCCAAACAATGTGCACAAACAAATTTCAATTGATGCTATGCGCGCAGGTAAAGATGTTCTTTGTGAAAAACCTGCTGCTCGTACATATGCCGAGGCACTTGAAATGCAAAAAGTTCAGCACGAAACAGGCAGAGTGCTTAACATTGGTGTTTGTAACCGTTTCCACAATGGTGTTAGAGTTCTTAAAAAACTCATTGATGAAGGAGCTTTTGGCGACATTTTCCACGTATATGTTAGTTTCCGTGCATATCGCTCAATCCCAGGTCTTGGCGGCGCATTTACCACCAAGGCAATTGCAGGCGGCGGAGCGCTTATTGACTGGGGCGTACACTTCTTAGATATAGTTATGTATTGTTGTGGTGACCCAAAACCACTTACAGTTACCGGCGAAGCATTTTGTAAATTAGGTAAAAATATACCTGAATACGTTTTCCCAGGTAACATGTGGGCAGGTCCTCCAATACTTGATGGTACTTATGATGTTGATGACTCTGTTACAGCTTTAATTCGTACCGAGGGTCCAACAATTACCGTAAATGGAGCTTGGGCTCAAAACGTTAAGCACGATGAAATGTTTATTGACTTTATGGGTGACAAGGGTGGTTGTCGCATAGATTATTACACAAAAGACTTCACTGTTTATACCACAAAAGATGGTGAACTTTATGAGTACACACCAGAGTTTGAACAAAATATTCAGGTCGCTACCGAAATTGATGAGTTCCTTGATTGCATTAAGAGTGGCGAAAAATTGGCAAACCATATCGACACCAATATTATTACTGCAAAGATGATGCAGGCAATTTATGACTCAGCTGAAGCACATAAAGAAATAGCGTTAGATTAAGGAGTATTTCTATGATTAAGGTTGGTTTTATAGATTATTATCTTGATGAATGGCACGCAAATACCGCGCCAAAACATTTAGAAGAACAATCAAAAGGTGAAGTAAAAGTATGTTACGCTTATGGCGAAATACCAAGTCCTAAAGGTGTGACAAGCGAACAATGGTGCGAAAACATGGGCGTTGAGCATTGTGCTACCATTGCCGAGGTTATCGAAAAATCTGATGTTCTTGTTATTTTGTCACCAGACAATTGCGAAAGAAAAGAAGACCTTTGCCGCGAGGCATTGGCTAGTGGTAAGCCTTGCTTTGTTGACAAACCTTTTGGTACCGATTTGGCATCAGCTAAGCGTATGTTCGCTATTGCTGAGGAAAACGGAACCCCCGTTTACACTTGTTCGGCTCTTCGCTACGCTCAGGAATATACCGAGGTTGATCGTGCAGCTATAAAATCGCTAGTTGCTATGTGTCCACAAAATTCTTATGACAACTATATTCTTCACGCGCTTGAACCGGCTATGATGCTTATGGAAGAACCAGCTTCTCGCGCTATGGCTGTAAAACACGGCGATGATTTTTACTCGGTAACAATCGAGATGCAAAGTGGCAGATACATAGTTATAAGCAGCTTTAACTATGATAGCCCTTATATGATGAATATTTCTATTCCAACCAGCAACAAGCTTATTGATTGTAGCTATGATTTTTGGATTTATCATTATAAAACAATGATTGAATTCTTTAAAACTAAGGTTGAACCAATATCTCACAAAGAAACACTTATGATTGCCGCAGCTCGTGAGGCAGGTAAAAACAGTTTTTCTGCAAACGGTGAGTGGGTAGAAGTAAATAACGATTTCTAATAAAAAAGCAGCACCGCTTGGGTGCTGCTTTTTACTTATATTCAAAGAATTTATTTGTTACTAGGTCGTTTTTGTATTTTTTGATATAGTATTTTGCCATGTTGAGATTTTGTTCTGAGTAATTACCGCATTCAACAGGTGAAGCGCCCGGTATATCACCTTCAAAATTTATAACGAAATCACACATGTTAAGTACTAAGTTGTAAACGTCCTCACTTTTTAAATCGCCAAACATTACAAGGTAGCAACCGGTTCGGCAACCCATAGGTCCGAAGTATACAATGTCATCAGAACTATCGCTGTTTCTAAGATATGTTGCACACAAATGCTCAATGGTATGAAGTGCTGGCACATCAATTACAGGTTCGCGATTAGGTGCTGTAATTCGCATATCAAAACTTGTAACAACGCAATCACCCTTTTGGTCGCGGCGTGATACATAAAGACCGGGATATAAATTTAAATGATCTATCTTAAAACTTTCTATTTTATTCATATCAAAACTCCGATGGTTTAAAAGTTGGCATTAATTGTAGTTTGAATAAATTCATTTTATGTTTACGGTCAATGAGTGCTTTCTTTTGAGGATCATCAATTTTTCCTGTTCGGATATAGATATCAAGTTCGGCGTAAGTAAAGCCTAAATTTTCCTCATCAGTTTTTCCACAAAGACCATCAATCGGAACTTTATCTACAAGCTCATCGGGAAGCCCTAATACTCGACCTATTTCTTTAACCTCGGTAACGGTAAGGTTTGCCATAGGTGAAAAATCGCCAGCAGCATCACCGTAGCGTGTGGAATATCCAACCCAATCTTCCGAAAGATTGCAAGTGTTTACTACTCGGCCGTTAAGGGATTGACTTACCGCATAAAGTACAGACATTCTAATTCGTGGCGGAAGATTAACTCGTGACTGAACAGAAACATCAAGGTTGTCGGGCATGGATTTTAAAACACCCTCAACAGCATCCTTTACGTTTATTTCATAGTGTTTAATACCTAAATGGTTAACAAGCATATAAGCCATATCAATATCGTGCTGTTCACCCTGTGGCATAAGAACACCGATAACACGATCACGGCCAAGAGCTTCAACACATAGTGCCGCAGCTACCGAGCTGTCTTTTCCACCCGAAATGCCAACAACCGCATTACAATCTTTTCCGTTTTCATTAAAAAATTCTTTAATCCAATTTACACATTCATTTTTTACTTTTAAAGCATCAAACATTTTGCCACCGCCTTTTTTGTTATTATATCATAAAAAAAGTGAAAAGCAACTTATAAAACAAAAAATCGCCCCTTCAGGCGACAAGCAACAAATTACAACAAAAAGCAAAACAACCCTTGACCGACCGTTTCTTTACACGGTTTTTATCGGTCAAGGGTTATTTTTGTTCACTCTTGATATCTAACATCTTTTTGTTGTACCTCTCTTTTCTTAAATTTGTCCTTCGTGTTTGGTTTCACACTAACCTCTTTTAAGCTCGTAAACTTTGGCTTTTTCTCGTAAAGCGAGATTCTCTTGAGGAGTTGAATTGTTTTACTAGGACATTGTATTATGTAAAACTCTTATTTCTCGGTAATAATAAAGGCACGGTTTTTATTTTTATTAAATTGTTTTTTGTAATGATTTTTTAATTTTGATTTATAACTAACGTTCTTGTGATAGCCTTTTTATTTTCAGAGATTTAAGAGTATTTTACCGATACATCGGGTATCACCCTTTCTTTTTCTGTGTATTAAATATATCACATTAACACATTGGCTTCAATTCGCATAGTAAATAAAATTAAATGTTCAAAATTATGCTAAACAGAGAAATTGTTTGTTTGGGTTAAAAAATCATTGACTGAGATATATTATATGTGATAAAATAAATTTGTTGGTTGTTTTGCTTTTGGCAAAACAACCATTTCTATTTTTATAATTTGATATTTTAATTTACAAGATAAAAACAAAACTCCCAGCCATAAGACTGGGAGTTTAAAATTTGATTAAATCTTAAATTACTTAAGTTCAACCTTTGCGCCAACTTCTTCAAGTTTAGCTTTGATTGCTTCAGCGTCATCTTTGCTTGCAGCTTCTTTAAGAGTCTTAGGAGCGCCATCAACGATAGCCTTTGCTTCAGCAAGGCCAAGACCGGTGATTTCACGAACAACCTTAATAACCTTAATTTTTTCTGCGCCAGCTTCTGCGAGAACAACGTCAAATTCTGTTTTCTCTTCAGCTGCTGCTGCGCCGCCTGCTGCTGGAGCTGCTACTGCTACTGCAGCTGCTGCAGATACGCCAAATTCCTCTTCTACTGCTTTAACGAGCTCAGAAAGCTCAAGAACGGTAAGAGTTTTTAACTCTTCAATC
>JAZRKK010000050.1:0-44632 GCA_045646305.1 Acutalibacteraceae bacterium | reverse complement strand
AAGTGGTGGGAACAACAGGGCTCGAACCTGTGACCCTCTGCTTGTAAGGCAGATGCTCTCCCAGCTGAGCTATGCTCCCACGAAACGCTGGCTCTGTTAATCGCAACTCACCGGCGACAATGGTTATAATATCACAACAATATTATAATGTCAAGCATTTTTTTCAAAAAATTTAAAATTTTTTATTTTTGTAAAAAAGACCTGATTTCATCACTTGTAAAGGTATATGTACTACCACAAAACTGGCATACAGTTTCGGCTTTTTCCATTTCATCTGCCATTTGCTCAAGCTCTTCTTTATTTAAAGATTTGAGTGCGCTTTCAAATCTTTCTCTCGAACAATTACATTTATATGATGCTTCTTGCTCACTTAGAACCTCGACCTCAAAACCATTAAGCGCAATTTTTACAATGTCTAGTATATCCTTACCCTCATCAAGCAAAGTGGTAATTGGTTTCATAACCTTTATATTCGCTTCAAGTTTATCAATAACCTCATCATATCCGTAAGCCGCCGGAAGAAGTTGGATAATATATCCACCCGCAACTTTTACAGTAAGATCAGGATTAACAAGCACGCCTAGTGCGCAAACGGTAGGTATTTGCTCGCTTACGGCATAGTAAGCCGCTATATCCTCGGCAATCTCGCCCGATGCAATTGGAACAAAACCATTGTATGGTTCTTTCATACCTAAATCTTTTATTACAAAAAGCGTACCATCGGTACCAACAGCGCCGCTTACATCAAGTTTCCCATTTTCTTTAAGTGGAATTTCTACCACAGGATTCACAGCATAACCACGCACATTACCTTGACTATCGGCTACCGCAATCACGGCGCCACTAGGGCCATTGCCATCAATTTTTACAGTTATTGTGCTTTCTTCACCTTTTAAAGCATTTCCCATTAGTGATGTTGCGGTAAGCAATCTACCTAAAGCCGCGGTCACTACTGCTGAAGTTTTATGCAAACTCTCGGCCTTTGCTACAATATCGGTACTGTCAATCGCAGTTGCCATAACCAAGCCATCAGAGGTTATACATCTTATTAGTTTTCCCATTTTTATTTCACTTTCCTTGTAATATACACAATACGTTCTGATGTTTCATTAGGCGCATTTTCGCTCATATCATCAAATATTTTTTCTATTTTAAGTCCTGCTTTTTCAATCGCATCTTCAATCTCTTTTGAATTATATGCCATTTCGCAAAAGCTTTCACTCGCACGATAATACACATCATCATCCGGCACGAAAAAGTCAAGATTAATATCTACCTTGCCTTTACCATCATATTCATTTTGCCAAACGCAATAGACCTGATCGTTATCGATAACAAAAGTATTGTTGCCCAAAACCTCACGATGTTTATATTCGGTATTAAGATCAAAAACAAAAAGTCTATCCTTTTCTAAAAAAAGCGATACTCTTTCTATTGCTTTACAAAAATCTTTGTAATCAGTTATGTGGTTAAGGCTATCCAAACAACATATAGCTCCATCAACCGTACCATAAAGGTCAAGCTCAGCTGCATCCTGACAAAGATAGAGTATATCATTACCTAGTTCCGCACTTTTTTCACGAGCCACACTAAGCATATCATAAGATATATCTACACCGATAACCGAGACTCCCTGTTGCGCAAAACGATTGCTAAATTCACCCGTTCCACAAGCCAAATCAAGCATCAGCGTTGGCATACGGTCAAAACTTTCGAAAAGAGAGCGCAAATAATTGGCTCTACCATCATAATCGGCATCGCTCATTAAGGCATCATAGCTATAAGCAAAATCATTATACATTTTTAAGTCTCTCTAAAACAGTTTTGCTGCCCTTGCTCATTGTGCGATTTACTCGGCTTATTGTAGCAGTTGAAGCGCCTGTTTCATCAACGATATCGTTGTAAATTCTGCCTTCGCTAAGCATTTTTGCCACAGCAAAGCGTTGCGCTATAGATTTGATTTCTTTCGGTGTGCACAAATCTTCAAACAGATGTTGACATTCCTCTTCAGATTTTAGTGTCATTACCGCGCTGTAAAGAAGTTTTGAAAAATCTTTTTCTGCCATCGTTTTTTCTCCTTAAAATTCGTATATTCCATCAAAAACCTTAGTCGCGCCACCGCGCATAAACACAGTTCCATCAGTCATATAAGTTATAAATAAATCTCCACCTACAAGGTGTACTGTTATTTCGGTGTCGTGTTTGCAATATCCGTTTACAACTGCAGCTACCGCAGCCGCGCAAGCGCCTGTTCCACAAGCAAATGTTTCGCCACTTCCGCGCTCCCAAACACGCATTTGTAAAGTTTTGTCATCAATAACTCGAATAAATTCGGTGTTAACCTGTTCAGGAAACATTTCGTGATGCTCAAAATGAGGGCCTATCTTTTCAAGGTTAAGATTGTCTATCTCATCACAAAAAGTTACCGCGTGTGGATTTCCCATAGAAACAGCCGTGATATTGTATTTTTCACCATTTGCAGTTATTGTTGTATCAATTATCGAATCGCAATCGGCTATGGCCGGTATTTTTGTAGGCTCAAATTCTGCCTTGCCCATATCTACTGTAATTGTTTCCGCCAGACCATCTTTATCGCTTATTTTAAGTGTTTTTATGCCACTCAATGTTTCAACTGTCACGGTATCCTTATGAGCAATACCATTGTCATAAATAAACTTACCAACGCAACGAACTCCATTTCCGCACATTTTGCCCTCGCTACCATCAAGGTTAAACATACGCATCTTTGCATCCGCTACATCAGATGGGCATATCAAAATCACACCATCAGCGCCAACGCTAAAACGGCGCGGTGACATTTTAAGCGCTAAATCACTTGGATTTTCTATTTGTTGGTCAAAACAATTTATGTACACATAGTCATTGCCTATACCATGCATTTTAGTAAAATTAATTCGTGGCATCTTGCACCGCCTAAAAAATAAAGATTGGCCCCTTAGCCAATCTTTATTATAAATTAATCAAAAATTAAAGTCAATAAAAAACTTTTACGCTTTAAAGACATAAACCTTAAATTTATTACTGCATTTAGGACATACGGTAGAGTGTTTACCTTTGCGCCTTGGAAGTCGCAAAACAGCGTGACAACGTGGACATTTTTTATAAACATGGGAATAGTCCGATTTTCGTTGGCGATAGATGCTAATTTTGTTTGCCATTACTTTTTTAAACTTACTAAGAGCTTGATTTTCACGACTTCTTGCATCTATATTTCTTGACATCACTCGATAAAAAGCAAAAACCACAAGCGCATAAACAAATAGTTGTAAAAGCAACGACCTTGTAAAACAGTTTATTATAGAAAGCATCGAAGCAATACCAAACAGCACATAGAACAACCCATCTACACCATATCTTCCGCTCATAAACTGCATTAATTTGTATATAAAGTTCATAATACACCTCATTTAATATCCTTGTTTTCATTATATACTTAATTCAAATTTATTTGTGAACATAAAATTAAAGTTTTTGCATTATAGTAAAAATTATGATACAATATACTTAAATTTAAACTTACGAGGTTTTAATATATGTTTTCAATGGTAAAAAGCGTAGGCATTTTTGGCCTTAATTCATATATGCTTGAAATTGAGGCAGATGTTTCGGGTGGTATGCCATCTTTTGATGTGGTCGGGCTTCCTGATACAGCTGTTAAAGAATCGCGCGACCGTGTACGCGCCGCTATTAAAAATTGTGGTTATAAATTCCCCGTTGGAAGAATAACAGTAAATTTAGCACCTGCCGACAAAAAGAAAGAAGGCGCTGTTTACGACTTACCAATACTTGCCTCAATACTTATTGCATCTAAACAATTAGAGTGCGATACCGAAAATTGCGCATTCTTGGGCGAAGTTTCTCTTGACGGACAAGTTCGCAGCATCAACGGCGTACTTGCAATGGTAATTACAGCAAAACAAAATGGTATAAAAGACATATATATTCCATTTGACAACGCTGCTGAAGGCGCCGCAGTAGAAGGTATTAATGTTTACGGTATCAAAAGCATAAAAGAACTAATTGACCATCTTACAGGTTTTACAACACTTCTACCAACTGCACCTGTGCCTATACAAGAAAACCCCATCAACACTATGCTTGATTTTAGTGAAGTTAAAGGCCAAATTTTAGCCAAAAAAGCGCTCGAAATAGCCGCGGCAGGTGGACACAACTTGCTGATTATAGGACACATATACCTGCTACCAAAAAACGAGCCCAGATGTGCCTAAATTAGCCCAGAATCGTTTTTAAGCGGTTTGGCAGCATCATTCCACACCCAAACAATACAACCCCTTAAAACGAGCCAGAAAAGCGAAAACGGAGCAGTGATGCTCCGTTTCTTTTTATATATAGATTAGTTTGCCTGTAACACCGTATGCGGTATAGTATTGTTTGAGTTTTTCATTCATTTCATCATCCGGAATGTAAAACCTATCATCAAACATATACAGGTTAAGGTCAACACCGATGTCTGGCAGTTTTTTGAGGAATTCATCGTATTCCTCAAAATTCATTTCCCAGTGATAACTGTCTGGGTATGTAACCATTACAATGTCGAATCGCTTTATTTCATCCACCGTGTAGGTTTTGGTGGTGTCTATGCTCTCGCAGTTCCGCAGTGCAACAATAAGGCGGTCAATGTATGGTCGCAAACTTTCTGTTTGTTTATATACATCCTCTCGTTGTTCTTTGAGTGCAAGGATTTTTGTTGCCACTGTTTCAAGTCTTTCACTCAAAACCCTTTGAGCATTGAAACCCAAACCTACACGCTGAACCAGAATTTCATCATAGAGTTTTTGGTTCTCGTTCAGTTCAAGGTCAATATCGTGGAGTATTTTTTCGTGGTCAATAAAGTAGTACGTGAAAAAGGCATACAAAAACAGGATGAGGTCTTTTTTCTGGTTCTTGACCTGCAAGGACAGAAAACGGTTGAAATCCTTTGCAAATTCCTCATATCTTTTTTCAATTTCGGTAAAGGTGATATTTGGATTCGAGCAAGATTGCAAACCCTCTCTTTTCTTTTTACCGCAGTTCATTTTTTTGATGTATTCGCCTTTGGAGTTGTGGTCACCGTTCTGGTTGTACCAACTACCACATACACCGCATTTGATTTTACCAAAATAAACACTGTTTCCGGAATTGCGACCTCTGGGTGATGTTTTGTCGCTCCGCTCGTTGCAGAGTTCCCTTGCCTGTAAAAATTCCTCTTTGGTAATGACAAAGGGCGGTTCTATATATTCACATTCCATTATATCGTAATCGTGGATGTGGTAGGGTGATTTGTGGTTGAATACCTCACCAGAATCCCACTTTTTAACCGCATTAACACAACCGCAGTATTTCTCATTTGTCAGCATCCGTTTGATGCTCGATATAGAGAACGGCTTACCACCGATGATTTTACCATCTTTGGTGGTTTTCACTCTGGTAACAACACCGAGTTTTTCAAGGTAGTTCTTTATCTGCCTTGAACCTAAACGGCGGTATTCAACATCCTTGCATTTACCCAGATACAGGTCATACACCAAACGAACAATTTTCATTTCCTCTGGTATGGGTTTCAATTTGGTGGGTTGGCTCACTGTTCTGGGGATGAGTTCAAAACCATAGATGGTGGCATTGGTGCGAATCTTACCCAGTTTGATGCTGGCTTCAAAACCTGTTTTAACCTTTTTGGATGTGTCTTGTGATTTGTTGCGGTCAAGAGATTGCACGATACCGAGCAAGGCATCTGTATCAGTGTAATAGGTGTCAATGCTCTCATCCTTGAAATACAGGTATATACCATTATTTCGTAATATCTGGATGAGTTTGAAATCGCCCTCTCTTGTCCATCTGGCGGTGTTTTTACAACAGATATAATTTATATTAAGTTCATTCTTTACGTGGTTTAGAGTGTCCTCGTTGACCTCATAAACATAGTGTCGCTTTCTCTTGATGTTGCCAGTGGGTAGGTTCCGACCTGTGACAACCTCTTTTCGTTCAATACCAAGGAATGTGAGCATTTCTTGATAGTCCTTGCGGTTGTCAGTTGTACCACTGGTATCATCACTGTAAATACCGTAACAGGTATAACTGTATGATGTTTTGAAATCTTCAAACAGTGAAAAGTCATCCGTTTCAGTTGTTTGAACCGTTAGGGAGTTTTTCTGTTCATCCGAGGTAGTGGACACTCTACCGTAAATGATGAACCTGCCATTTAAGGGATGTTGTTTCAGCATATTCAGTTTTACCTCCAAGTGTAGCGTGATTATGTGCTACAACAAGATTGTATCACATAGACCTGCTAAAGCCAATAGGAAATTTGCAAATTTTTTACAACAATTCTGGAGGAGTGCGATTTTTGGCACCGTATAGGCATAAAAAATGGTATGAGAGAATTTCCCTCATACCTTTTTTAGTTATCCTTTTTATTCATAACCCTGTGCATCTGTTTTGAAAAAATTTCGTGTGCATCTGGGTACTGCTCACTTTCTGCAAGTATAATATTTGCAGGGAATTTGCAGTATTTCATATTGTTGCCCCAAGATTTCCAAACAACTTTTGGGTTAAGCATATAAACATTGGTGCTACCAGATTTTTTGATATGCAGAATACCCATTTCTTTGAGTTTTTTAATACCTCTCATAACGGTGGATTCGCTCATATTTAATGCTTCTTCAAAAACCTTGTAACTGGCTATAAGTGCATTGTAGCCATCCATATTTTTTGTTATGAACCAAAACAACTGACTTGCCGCAGGTGATTTCGCTAAATCATACATTATATTTACATTGATAGCACTCTCGATATTGAATTGTGCAAATTCATTATATGGCGATTGTTTCGCCTTTTTCTGTTCCAGTTCTTCTCTGGCGGTTTGTTCATCCAGTTGTCTTTGTCTTTCCTCAAAACTGATTTCACCTTTTAAGTGATTCGGGTTATCCGTTACAATAATTTCTCTCATATCTTTTTTTACCTCGCTTTCATATTTTTCAAATAGTCATACATTGATTACTACTACATTCAATTATGACAGTTAAACATTCAAAAGGAAAAAAGCAGTGGTAAAATTAACAGGGCAAACGTTCACCATGTGAACGTTGCAACGTTCATACGTTGAACGTTGGACAAAGGTGCAAAAGTGCCGAAAACCCTTGATATTACTGTGTTTTTCGTGTTTTTGTGTTTGTTTTCCCTCTTAAGTCTTCTTAAAGGAAAAAATTAAACTGTTTCTGGTATGCCATTTTTTATTTTTTCCTTATCGTTTTTGGTTAAAAAACGATATGTGTGATAAAGGAAAATGTTACAGTTTTTGATTTTTACTTGCTTAACCTTTAAGGGTTCAAACACTTATGGCTTTATGTGTTAAAAAAAGTTATGAGGAAAATGTGTTTATATCTTTTGGCAAGGAAAAATCATTTCTGTATTTTCTGGTGGCGAACATTTGTGAATGTTCGCTTTTTTCTTTTTGGTGTTCAATGGCGGTGTGTTGCTATACTGCAGGTGTTCCTTATATTTTTTAGCATCGCTGATGCGATGTGAAAAAGCGACAATGCAAACCATTAAAGCCGGCACACGGACACAGTGATGTTCATTTTGATTTTTGCGACCGCTTGAGGCGGTCTTGTGATTTCGCTCACCTCTATAACGAAAAAACACCTGCATCCGTGCAGGTGTTTTTTCTGGTGAGCGATAGATTGTATTCCAACCATTACGAATGGTTGGCCTGCGGTTCCACGTTGGATGTTGAGCAGGTCTGCTCCGGTGTCGGTTTTTATTCCTTACAGGTAAGGAATGGAAAAGTATCAACAAGGTGATAACAAACAACCGCTTTTTGTATCACCTACGGTGATGTGTTGTGCGGTATCACTTATGTGATACCTTTGAAAATCGTTCTGTTGAACGATTTTTTTGACCAGTGAATATGACATACTTAATATATCCATCAATGATGTTTGTAGTCCATAAGCATCCTTTTTCTTGACCTCGGTTCCGACCGAGGTTTTTTTATTTGTTTGGGTAAACAATGGGTATGAGGTGTTTTTTCTGTTCAACCAGTTTTGCATATTCAGATGCAGGGATGTGATTTCCTGTTTCTTTGGCAGTGTTGATTTTTTCATTGATGGCGGTGATGCGATTCTTCATTGCCTTTTTTTCTTTTTTGGTGAATAGGTGCGGTTCCGAACCTTTGGACAGTAGATTTTCAAAAAAGTCATAATCATCACCATTCGCCACCTCTGGTGCGGTGGTGTCCACCTCTGGAATGACAGTTATCTCAACATCACTGGAATGTGTTTCAACACTTTCCAAGACAACATCATCAACGGTAGTTGATGATGTTAAGGATGGTTCATCCAGAGATACCTGTTCAGCATCAGCAGATAAATCAAAGCCGGCATCAACAGTATGTGTATTCGCCACCTCGCTATTTTGCATAGTCGCATTTTTCAAAATTGCCTTTGCTTTTTTATTAAATGGGTATTTCTTTTCAACCAAATCTAACACCAGTTTATTAAGTGACACTCCCTGTTGTTCTGCAATAAACTGAAGGTATTGTTTATATTCACTATCACACCATACCCTAAAATCTTTTTTGCTCATAAGTAAAAAACTCCTTTCGTAATGTGACTAAAGTTTTTAGTCACTCCACTGACTAAACTTTTTAGGCCAATTTTTAGGCATAAAGTTTAGTCATTTTTTTAGGCAAGAATTTCCTTGCATAAAAAAGTATGAAACATATTTTGTCGCAACAAAAGATGTTTCTACTGACTAAAGAATTTAGGCACTATGTGACTAAATAGTTTAGTCAGTTTATGGCCTAAAAAGTTTAGGCCATAACATTAGGCAGTTTTTTAGTCAGTAATGTGACTAAAAAAGTGACTAAAGCAGGATTTTTAAGGGTGCAACCCTTGAACGTGTCCAGAGCAGCGCTTTGGCCCAGTGTTTGTCGATTTATCGACAAACATATACTGGGTTATACTTTTGCGATTGAATATATTTCACTTTTTACATACTTACATCACAACACCAAAGAAAGGGGGAAATATGCACAATGGCACACGATTTTAATTTGAGTTTCCATGAGGGCGATTCCTTTACCATTGAACACGATAATAGAGAGTTCATTTCACCAAATGTACAACCAGAAAAGATTGGTCAAAATATTTCCTATGAGGGAAATATTGATATTCAAAAATTTTATGACCAGACGTTCCAAAAAAGTTATGAGGAGTTTATTCAAAAACAAATAGATGCAGGTCATAAAAAACGAGTTGAGGGATGGCCAAAAACATATTACGAATTTATCCGTACACAACAACTGGAACAAGAGAAAGTCAAACAACAAATGCGATTAGAAAAAAAGCATTTCAAAGAGATACACGAACAGGACAAATATCAAAGAGTTGCGAAACAAATAATCGTGCAGGTTGGCAACATTGATGATTTTGAAAAATTAACACCAGAACAGGCAGAGCAACTCCACAACCAGATGAAAGATATACTCAAGGAGTATATGGACACATTCCAAGCAGAGAACCCAAATTTCAAAATTGTAAATGCGGTCATCCACGTGGATGAAATGTCAATGTCACCGCATTTGCATTTGACCTATGTTCCGGTCGCTGAAATGAGCAGAGGACAACGAGTGCAAAACTCGTTGAACAGTTCACTCAAAGCAATGGGTTTTGTCACCGATAAACAAAAGGATGAAAACGGTGTGTGGTTGACCGCCCAGATGAAATGGCAAACCAAAGAGCGAACCAGAATGATTGCGATTGCAAAAAAACACGGCTTGAATATTGGTTATACCAAGGGCAACCGTACTCAAAGTCGCTCCATTGATGAGTACCGCAAGGCAAGACAAGAGGAGCGAATCGCAGAGAGTACCAAAAAGGTTGAACAGTTGGAGCAACAAGCGGATGAACTTAAAACCAAAAATCAAGAGTTAGAAAATGAGCATAGTGAATTGATTAAAAAATCTGTTGAAACAGAATTTGACCTTGCACGTAAACAACAGGATGCGAATGAAAAACTCGCAGATACCCACCAAGAGATACAAGACCTGCAGGAAACGATTGCTGATGCAGAGCGACAGGTCAATCTGCTTGATGATATGCGAACCAACATCAAAAAAACCATTGATGATGCAGAGGTAAAATTCAAACAGGAGTTGGTTGTTGAAAATTCTGGACAGATTGCAAACTTTGAACGTACAACCAAAGGTTTTGGCAAAAATAAGGAAACCTTTGTTTTAGTACCAGAGCAGGTATTCAAAGATATGGACAAGGTTGACTATTTCAACCCAAGCAATATGCGAAAAAAGGTTTCATCCTTGTTTAGCAGTTTGAGGGATGCTTTTGCTCAATTACCTGCAATTCAAAAATTGCAGAACAGGGTTTTTGAGTTAGAGAGCCAACACCACTCATATAAAGTTGGCATTGAGAACGAGCGAAAAAAACATCAGCAAGAGTTGAAAAAACTGCAACAGGAAAACGAACAACTCCGCACTGAAAACAAATCTCTAAAATCCGCTGCGGAAACATTCAAAAAGGTTTTGCATACCATTGGCAAAAAGTTTGGATTACAAAAAGAGGTCAACGAGGAATTGATTAAATCGCAAACCGCAGAACAGGAAAAAACGGTTCCGACCAGAAATAACAATTCACACGATGACCTTGAACGTTAAAAAAGTTATGAGGAAAAAACCTGTTTTTCCTCATACTTAAATTATCGGTATCAACCGACAAAAAAACAAAAATTTTGAAAGGAGTCTATAATTATGGACAAAAACACATTAAGCAATTACGGATGGATAGTAATTGCGGTATTGGTGTTATCAGTAATGATAGCACTTGCAACACCGTTTGGTGAATACATCAAAGCCGGTGTTGAATCCACAACCGCAGGTTTATTTGAAACAAGCGAAAAGGCGATGAATGTGGTGGGTATGAGTGCCGCATCCTCGCCAGACCATAACGGAACTGTTATTCCAATGGGTGCAACCTATACTAAAGCGGATGGTACAGTATTAAAGGCAGGTGAAGATTTTCCCGAAAATGTCACCAATGGCGATAGTTATATATATGGCGATTTAGAGTATCGTTATAATTATTATTTCAATGGAACATCTTGGGCGATAAATGATAGGCAAAAAGGTTGGGCTGTAAATGCAATTGACAAAACAAAATCAACATATACAGTACTCGATTCAATCAATGGAGTAAATGTCACAAAATTATTTTATACTTTTGAATCGTGTCGTAATTTAAAATCACTTACTTTACCAAGCACAATATCAGAAATTAGTAATCGTTCTTTTAGGTATTGTGTCAAACTTGAAAACATAGATATACCCAATAATGTTAGCAAAATAGGTCAGGAGGCCTTTGTTGGATGCGAATCACTTGTGAGCATTCACATTCCTGAAAATGTATCAGTTTTTTCCTCTACGGTCATTTCCAATTGTCCAAATCTAAAAGAAATAAGTGTAGATGCAAACAATGCTTATTTCAGTTCGGTTGATGGGGTTTTATATAATAAAACCATTACAACACTTATTCGTTATCCTGCCGCCAAAGTCGGTTCATCCTTTATTGTTCCTGCAACTGTTAAAAACATATCGGATTCTGCTTGTATTAGTGCGGATTTTGAAATTCTTGATTTGCCAGATAATTTAACAAGCATCGGACAATATGCTTTTAGAGATTGTCAAAATTTAAAAACTGTTACTTTTGGCGAAAATAGTATTTTAACAGAAATTCCTCTAAAATGTTTTCAACATTGTCCAAATTTAGTAAATATAACACTTCCCGATAGCATAATCAGTATTGGAGAATTAGCATTCCAAGAAAACAAAATATCCGAAATGATTATACCAAACGGAGTAACTGTTATACAAACACGTACTTTCGAGAATTGTCGCAATATGTCACGTGTAGTAATTCCAGCAGGAGTAACAAGTATTGAGAACAGTGCTTTTTTTAACTGTTCTGGTTTAACAACTATAGAATTTTTAGGCACCACAGAACAATGGAATAGTATAATAAAGGACACTAACTGGAATTTATACGTTTCTGTAAATGAGGTTATATGTTCAAACGGTAGTGTAGTATTATCATAATATGTTTAAAAAAGATATGCAGAAAATCTCTGCATATCTTTTCTTTTTGTCCTTTTTGCAAAACCTTTCCGTAACGGCTTGAATTAAAAACGGTTTTATGATATAATGTACAGTGTATACTTATGCCTATGAAAAGGAGATTTTTTCTTATGCTGAAATCTATTGATTTGTTCGCCGGTATTGGCGGTATTCGTATGGGTTTTGATAATGCCTTTGCGGATGATATAAAAACAGTATTTGTTAGCGAATGGGATAAATTCGCACAACAGACCTATTCAGCAAACTTTGAGGATGGAATCTCTATCAATGGCGATATTACCCAGATTGATGAAAAGGACATTCCGGCATTTGATATTTGTCTTGCCGGCTTTCCCTGTCAAGCATTTAGTTTAGCAGGTCAAAGACAAGGGTTCAAAGACAACTACAAAGGTATGTCAAGAGGAACACTGTTCTTTGATGTTGCACGTATCTGCGAACACCATAAACCGAAAGTCATTTTCTGTGAGAATGTAAAAGGTTTGACTATCCACGATAGGGGCAGAACCTTTAAGGTTATTACCGGTACATTAGAGGAAATGGGATATACTGTTTATCACAAAGTGTTGAACAGTAAAGATTACGGTGTACCGCAGAACCGTGAGAGAATTTATATCGTTGCTTTCCGTAACGATATTGACAGTTCTGGGTTTGTGTTCCCAGAACCTACCGACACCACCAAAACCATTATGGATATAATGGAAAAGAAACCTGTACCGGCTAAATACTATCTGTCTGAAACTTATGTTGAAACCCTTAAAAGGCATAAGGCAAGACACGAGGCAAAAGGCAACGGTTTTGGTTATGAGATTAGACCGCTTACAGGTATAGCCGGTGCTATTGTTTGCGGTGGTATGGGTAGAGAACGAAACCTCATCATTGATAAAAGGCAAAAGGATTTGACGCCTACAACCCATATCAAGGGTGAAATCAATAAACAGGGCATCCGCAAAATGACACCCAGAGAATGGGCAAGATTGCAAGGTTTTCCGGATTCTTATAAATTGGTGTTGGCAGACACCCACCTGTATAAACAGTTCGGTAACTCTGTGACCGTTCCTGTAATACAGGCAATAGCAGAACAGATAAAGGTGGTACTTGATAATGCGAAAGTATAACAAAGGCGAATGGAGTGAGATATATACTTTTGCTTATTTGTTGAGTTCTGGTATTTTGTACTCTGCTGACAAAGACCTAAACAAAATTGATGAGATATATTTCCCTGTGCTTAAAATCATCCGTGAAGAAACTGAAGGCGAACAGATTGACTATAACACCGGTAATATAATTCGCATCTATAAAGGTGATGAGTTGCTCAAAGAGGTTCCGAAAATACATTTTGAGCAGGTTGTCGCTGAATTGTTTGACAAGATTCCGCAAGGTAGCAGAGCATTTGAAATACCAACCGTGGATGATTTCTTTGACAGTATTTACTGTACAAAGGTAAAGGCAGCATCCAACAAAAAGCAAGATATTACGGTGCAACTGCACGATATAAACACTGGCATTAAACCGATTTGTGGTTTTAGCATCAAATCATATCTGGGAGCGAACCCCACTCTCATCAATGCAGGTACGAACACCAATTTTACATATACCCTTAAAGGTTGCAACGATGAGATAATGGATGCGGTGAATGGTATTGAAACCAGAACCAAAATCATTGACCGAATCCAGTATTTACTGGATAACGGTTGTACCTTTGAATTACAGGACAATTCCATTTCCGCACAATTCACTGAAAACCTGCAATTCATTGATACCATAATGCCAACCTTTGTAAACTATATGCTTTTGTATAGTTACAGGTACAGCATCAAGAGTTCAACTCAACTCATTGACAAAATGAAAGAGTTGAATCCTCTGGGTTTTTCTAACCTTGAAATGTACACATACAAATATAAAAAATTGCTCTGTGCTTGGGCTCTGGGTTTAACACCAGAACGTACTGACTGGTTAGGTAATGAGGATGCAAACGGTGGATATATCACCGTAAAAAACGATGGTTCTGTTGTGTGTTACCATCTGTATAACCGCACCGAGTTTGAAAACTATCTTCTTGATTACACCTATTTTGATAAACCCAGTACAAGTAAATTCCACTATATGAGTGTTTACAAAGAGGATGGCGAATATAAAATCAAACTCTGTCTGCAGGTTCGATTTAGATAATGGATGTGTGTGAATGATACTGAATGTTGAAATGTACAATGACCACATCCGGCAAACAAAGGAATTACATTTAACATCATCCCAGTTAGAGGAAACTGTTAAACACTATGAGTATAAAGGCGAAAAAAGGGTTGTGGATGAACAGGTTGAAAATCTGTTGTTACCGCCCATCGCTTTGGTGTTTTATAGTTTACTCTACGATACTGACAATACACCATCACCGGATGATTTATTGAAAGAGTATTTCAATCAGCCGTATTTTTCCTTTGTTGCGGATAACAAGGTCAATGTGAATTATGAGAATACAACCGCCCTGTGTAGTGTTGAAAGCATAACCGCAAGGGTTCTGCGAACCTATCCCTCACTGTTACGTGATTTACATTTTTACCTCTTGGCGAATGAAAGCCACTGCTTTGATGCAGTGCGATACTCATTCAAAAAAGATTATGAGGAAAAAATTGATGTGCAGATATTGTACAAAGGTAAATGGTACAATGTCGGTTTGCTTTTGAATAGCAGGCGTTCATTATGGTATAAGTTTAAGAAACAATTTCGGCATAAACCAACCGATGTTCTGTATGTTGAATTGGATAAAAGCGATTGCAAAATGTGTGGAGATTATATGCTCTATACGGAAAAGCACATCAACCAGTTATACAAACAGGTAAAGTGAAAAAGGTGGGATATAGGTGGTAAAATATATAACCGTGACTATGTATCCTATCATACTTATGATAGGACCTCCAGGTTCTGGTAAAAGTATGCTTGCAAAGAGGCTGCCAACCATACTACCACCTATGACCTTTGATGAATCAATCGAAACCACAAAAATCCACTCCGTAGCAGGTATGCTTGATAAAAAACAACCTATTGTTACTACGCGACCATTTCGCTCACCACACCATACCATTTCATCCGTTGGTCTTTCTGGTGGTGGTACTGTACCAAGACCCGGCGAAATATCTATGGCTCATAACGGAGTTTTGTTTTTAGATGAACTGCCCGAATTTAAACGCGATGCTATGGAAGCATTACGCCAACCATTAGAAGATGGAACGGTTACCGTAACTCGCGCATCCGGTACTGTTACATATCCTAGCAACATAATTCTTATTGCCGCGATGAACCCCTGCCCTTGTGGATATTACGGACATCCAAGCAAACCATGTACCTGTTCACAAAATGCAGTACATAAATATCTTAACAAAATATCAGGCCCGTTACTTGATAGACTTGATTTGCACATAGAAGTTCCTCCAGTTGATTATAAATCGCTTTCTGATAAAACTCAGGGAGAAACTTCAGCTCAAATTCGCGACCGAGTTAATAAAGCAAGAGCAATTCAAGTTCAAAGATACGCTGGTACAGGAATACATTGCAACGCACAACTTACACCCTCGCTTTTAAGAAAGCATTGTGTTATGACCAATAATGCGAGCGAATATTTAAGCCGCAGTTTTGATACTATGGGACTATCTGCTCGAGCTTATGACCGAATACTAAAAGTAGCTCGTACTATTGCCGACCTTAAAGGAAATAACGAAATTCAAAAAGATGACATAGGTACTGCGCTTCGTTTTAGAAGTTTAGACCGGAAATATTGGGAATAAATTAACGCACAATTAAAATATAAAAAGACTCTACTTTTAAGGTAGAGTCTTTTTTATTATATTATAGATTCATCGTTAATTGTGCTTTCTTCCTGCAAGTCATTCAACTTTGCTTTTTTGTTTACAAATCTGCCAAAAAGCACATACATTACCGAACATATCGGAACACTAAACAGCATACCCCAAACACTAAACAACGCGCCACCTATTGTTACTGCCGCAAGTACCCATATTCCAGGAAGTCCTACTGATTTACCAACCACTTTAGGATAAATAAGATTGCCTTCAAGTTGTTGTAAAACTATGATAAACACGACAAACCAAAAAGCCTTTACAGGGCTTTCCAAAAGTATCAAAAACGCGCCAATACCGGTACCAATAAATGCGCCAAAGATAGGTATCAAGGCTGTAAATCCTACAAGCACCGAAATTATAGCCGCATAAGGCATTGAAAAAACAGTCATTCCAACAAAGCAAAGCACACCTATAATACACGCTTCGGTAAGTTGTCCTGTTACAAATTTAGTAAATATACTATTAACCAATGCTGTAAAATTGAATAATTTTTCTGCACGTTCTAATTTTAAAACAGCTTTCGCTGCTTTACGAACTTGACATCCGAATTTTTCCTTTTGCGCGAGTAGGTAAATTGCAAAAACAATTCCCAAAACTATATCAACCACAGCGCCTATAATCGAAGTGGTAATGTTAACAGTTGTATCCAAAACATTGCTTCCATAGTTGCTGATAATATCTTTTGTTATTTCAGTCAATTTGCCTGTATCGAGTGAAATGTCCGGCATTTCAAAATTATGATTTTCGAGGAAGTCTGCCAAAGTGTAATACCATTGTTCTAGCGAACTTGCATACTTAGGAACATTGTTCGCAAAGGAAACTACAGTTTCTTTGAATGCAGGTATAATCATAAATACTATTGCAAAAAAAGCACCCAAAACAATCAAAAAGCTAAGGATTAAACATAGCGGTCTTTTAATTTTTTCTACTAATTTTTGTTTTTTAGACTTACTCCAAACCCACAACCAAAAACGTTCTAACGGGCGAAGCAACAAATTTACAACATAAGCTAAGCAACATCCAATTATGAACGGCGAAAGCAAATTTATAAGTCCACTTATAAAATTTGTTATTTTTTGTGGTTGAGTAACCACTGTATACGCAACAGCAATTATAAGTGTTATCCAAAACACATATTTCAAAAGTCTTTTATTAAGAGGAATTGAAAACTGTATTTTTTCGTTTTCGTTCTTTTTATCTTTCATTTTTAATCCTTTTCTTCATCATCTGATAATTCTTGTTTTTCTACCTTTATTTTAGCAGCGCGATGAGAATCAATTTCAGTTACGGTTACAATAAGGTTTTCAAATGTAAAAGTATCATTAACATCAGGTATATTTCCTATTTGCTCGGCTACCCAGCCACCAACTGAAACACTGTCTGACTCAGTTTCGATGCTAAACTCTTCACAAAAATCATCAAGATTCATTGTACAATCGATAATAAAGTTGTTTTCATCTAATTCTTTAAACTCTTCAACAACCTCATCATGCTCATCCCAAATATCGCCAACAAGTTGTTCGAGTATATCTTCCATAGTAACGATACCCAAAGTACCGCCGTATTCATCAACAACAACAGCAATGTGAGATTTTTCTTTTTGCAACTTTTTAAGCAAATCATCAACTTTTTCAGACTGATGTATGAATAATACGGGAGATATAATATCTTGTATACTTTCGGTTGTAACACCGCTGCCAACGTAAAAATCTTTTTGATGGATTACACCTATAATATTGTCAATATTATCTTCGTAAATCGGAATACGTGAAAATCTGGTTCTGGTAAACGTTTGTGCAATTTCTTTTTTAGCGGCATCAACAGGAAGTGCCTCCAAATCAACACGATGTGTAAGAATATCTTCTGCTTTTAAATCAGAAAATTCAATCGCATTACGTAAAAGGTCACCCTCATCTGTGTCGATATCACCTTCTTGCTCAGCTTCATCCACCATCATAAGTAATTCTTCTTGTGCCATATTGTCATCTTCTTCTACCTTAAACAACATACCCACAAGTTTTTTCCATCCTGAGAAAATAAGGTTAAGAGGTAAAAGTAACCATATCAAAAGGCGTATAAATGGCGCCGAAAACATTGCGAACTTTTCAGGGAAATCATTAGCGATGCTCTTCGGTGTGATTTCACCAAAGATAAGAACCGCGCCGGTAACAACAAGTGTAGAAATCGCCGCTGCATCATCTGCAAGATTAGAATCCTTAAATATTTCAATAAAAAGCAATGTTCCAACTGATGCTAACAATATGTTTACTATATTGTTTCCTATAAGTATTGTAGAAATTAGTCGGTCGTATTTGTCAGCAAGTTTTACAGCAAGATCTGCTTTTTTATTTCCTTTTTCAGCCAAAGCACGAAGACGTGTTTTGTTTGCGCAAGAAAATGCCGTTTCGGTAGCAGAAAAATACGCCGAGCCAATAAGGCATAATATCATAATGATGATGTAAGTAGACATGGTTTTTAAAATTTCTCCTTAAATTTATCTAATTTGATTTTTTATTATAATTACGCCAATTCAAAACTAGTTTTAGACGCAAAAAGGCATACCCACACTCAAAAACTGAGCATAGGTACGCCGTTATATATTTTGTTCATATTATTAGTATCGCCGTTATCGCCGCTACTGTCGCTACTGTCCATAAAGACAATAACCCTCCTAGAATTTATTTTTAGTATGACATATTATACCAAACACTTCTATTTAAGTCAAGTGTTACTTTACAGTATGCTTTCGCAGTCGTATCTCCATGGAGTTGAATAAACTATACCTCGTTCTTTGCCATCCATCCACGCGCGATACGTGCGTTCTATATTACTCCACTCATCAAGTCGTGAAATATTATGTGCTCTAAGGTCAACAAAAAATTCATTTATCTTTTGTGCATTATAGTTTCCACTTAAAACTTCGTTCCAAAAAATATCAGCAAAACGAATCGAAAGTCGCGCTTTTTGAACTCGCATCAAACGAACTCCATCCCCTGAAACTGCCTTTTGGGCTTTGTCGAAAAGCATGTTATATTTTTCAAGCCAAACATCATCAAGATACGGTGGGCGTTTTGTATCCTGGATGTAAAGATGATAATTTTCCCTTTCGACAAAATCACACATCATATTAAGATATTCATCCAAATACTTCGCAGCATCGCCGTAATAATAGTCCATAAACTCTTTGCGGTGAAGTTCAATATCACAATCTGGATTCCACAAAAGTTTTGAAATCAAATATGTTCGAAGCTCGTTAAAATCAACGCCTCCGTTATATGCGCAATTAGCTTCTTCAAAAACACCCTTTACATTATGCTTAGCCATAAGTTTCAAGTTAGGTTGTAAGACTCTCCAATTAGGAAAAGGCATTGGATAAATCGGGAAATTAGAAGTATAATCCCACACATATAGTCGTTCGCACACCTTACTCCATTCTATTAAATCTTCAATAAATAATGTTGCATTTCCATCAGGACGTTTTTGAGCGCGTGTGCGATCATCACATTTGTCAAACGGATGGGCAAAACAGGTATTGCTAGCGCAAAGTCTTACACAAACATTATGGCGAGTTTGTGTTTTTTTAGAAGCAGGTCTTGTATAATGGTACGCAAGTATATCAAATGTAACATCGGGAAATTCAGGTTCTAAAATCTCAGCCACTCGGTTTACAAATTTTATAAGCGTACCCACCGCGGATCCTTCATCACTATCCGATTTAAGGCAATTTTCGCATTGACAACTATACGGATTATCGTTTTGCGATATTGAAAGTATTTTTTTGTCGGGGTTTTGTTTTAAAATCTCACGAGCATTACGTACGACAATATCAACCAATTCTGGATTTGTAAGACAAAGTTGCCAATGATCGTTTTCATTTGATTGGCGGCGACCATTATAAAACGAAAAATATTCAGGATGGCTATCACGATATTCTTTGTGTGGTACCAACACAGCAAAACTATGTGCGCCTAACGCATATTTTATACTTCCGCCAAGCATCTCAGGTATCTCGTTCCATCTGCCATTAATACGACACATTGTAGCGAATTTCGAATAACGTTTTATGCTACAATAATCGGTATCGCGAAATTCAAACACAGGTTTTTCGCGCTTGCTAAGATTATCTATTTCTAATTTTGTACATGTTGGAATTTTCTCGCAATCAGGAGTAAAAAAACGACATCCTAACATTTCAAGAAATTCATATCCTCCGTAAATAACGCCACGTTTACCACCGCGTATATAAACATAATCACCCTGAACATCAATTGAAAACTCATCATCTTTGTAGTCTTCATCAAAATACACATATAGTCCGCTTTTATCTTCATTAGAACAAGCTTCTATTTGAAAGGGCGCTGTGGTAATTCTTGAAAGATAATAACGAAGTTGAGTCGCGATAAACCACACCTGCGAATTATTATTTTCAAATTCATTTTTCAAAGTATAAATAGAAACAAGTGGATTTCTATTTTGAGCTAGTACCATAAAAACACCCCTTTGTATATTTCAGTTTAATTATAATGTTTAATTTTACGTTTGTAAACTATATTTTGCTTGAAAAAATACTGCATTTATGTTACATTTAAATTGAATAAAGTTGCCCGAAAGGTATGATATTATGACTTTTGAAAATCAGATTAAAAATCTTATGAAACAAATAAATGATTTTAAGGTTTCTGCTGATAACAGCTTACCTCAAAATACATTTTATTTAAACGAAAAGGACATTTTATGTTGCGAGCGTGAAAATGGTGTTTCACGTTTTCCTTATGATGCCAACGGACTTGTTGTTTGGGCTCGTAGCAGCGGTCACATTGATGCTTACGAATCAACATTTACAATATTCCGCGAACTTAATAATTTTGAGGATGCATCTATCGCTTTTATGGGTGGTTTAAAGCAGGATAACGGCTACTACCCTGTTTCGCTTTTTGATTGTCAACGCCAATTATTTGAAATGGTTGATATTAAGCGTTATGTCGTTTACTCATTTAGATATGCTTACTATATCGCTGATACACCAAACGTAACATTTGCTGTTCGCGTTCACGTAAGTATGGACAAACATATCCACTTTGCATTTACTGCAATTAACAAAACCGATAAACCTCAAAATATCTACATGATGTCTTGCTTTGATGCTTGGCTTTTCTATCGTAACAACGGCGGCGTTTATGATATTATGAATCGTTTTGGTAAATACTATGATAACGGCAATTTCTTACTCCGCTCTTACGAAGACTGTATGGTCGTTTCTCGCGCAGCATTTGGCGACAAATGTGACAATGAATACATAACTGTACAAAAAGATGATGTTTTAGGTCCAGTTGGCCGCCTTATGAGCAACTCACCTATGCTCAAAACAGGTGTTTTCAAAGAAAGCAGTGCATCAAACTCTGTTCATGTTCCTGTAAGTGCTGACTGCGCTCATTATACTTTATCAGCAAACGGCATTGTTCGCCGCGAATATGAACTTTCATATTTCCACACTTTAAAAGATGCCGAAGCTGTACTTGAACTCAAGCCAAACATTGATGAAATCGACTCAAAACTTTTAGCGGACGAAGAATTAGCGCTTACCAACTTTGCAACTATGCAAACACATTTTAAAAATTATAATGGTAGCATTAACCCTCAAGTTCTTAACAAATTTGTTCGCAACATTCAAAAGCAAATTTCTTTCTGCGCGTTAGGTAAAAACTATTTTGGACCTATGATAGGTATTCGTGATGTTATGCAACAACTCGAATCATCACTTATTTGGCAACCAGCGGATAGCCGCAGACAGTTTGTAAATGCTTTAAATCATATCTTAGAAGATGGCAGACCACCTCGCCAGTTCTCTGAACAAACAGATCCTAACTACATGCCTGATTTTGACCTTCGCAAATTCATCGACCAGGGTGTATGGATTATTACAACCCTACACACCTATTTGTCATATACAAACGACTGGTCAATTTTAGAAGAAAAATGTGGTTATTATGTTGCTGATGATAGCAATTCTCGCCTTATCGCAAAAAGCAAAATTGTAGATACTGTTCTTGACCACGTACTAAAAATTATGGACTACCTATGCCGTAATATTGATGAAAACACTGGTTGTTTACATGCTCTCTTTGGTGATTGGAACGATGCTCTAGATGGTTTAGGTAAAACTACAGACCCATCTCGCGAATACGGTACTGGCGTTAGCGTAATGGCATCATTACAACTTTATCAAAACTGTGGCGAAATTTGTGAAATTCTTGCTCATATTGGTGGCCACGATGAAAAGATTGCAGAATATAAAAACTTTGCCGAAACTCTTAAAAACGGTCTTACCAAAAATGCGATTGATGTAAACGCTGAAGGCCAACGCCGAGTGGTTCATGGTTGGGGCGACAATATGTCATACAAAATTGGTTCTTGGTGTGATCCAGATGGTCAACCTCGCGTAAGCGGTACCGCAAACTCCTTCTGGGCAAATAGTGGTATGATTAAAAATGATCCATCCATGAAAGAAAGTATTATGGCATCATTTAGTCACCTTGAATCAAAATTCGGAGCTATGACTTTTGACAAACCATTTAACCATGATATGCAAAAGTACGTAGGGCGTATAGGCAGAATAACAGCAGGTACCTACGAAAATGCCGGAACCTATGTACACGCTACAATGTTTACTGCCGCAGCACTTTTCTTGATGGGTGAATCAAAAGAAGCTTGGCGCCAAATTGAACTTGGATGTGTACTCTCGCATGAAAAATGCACAAAATCTCCTTTTGCTATGCCTAACTCATACTTTAGAAATGAAGAATATTGCATAGATGGCGAATCATTCGCTGATTGGTATACAGGTAGCGGTACAGTATTCATCAAAGATCTTATCAAATACGGTTTTGGTGTATGTCCGACAATTGAAGGTCTTGTTATCCAAACTGCTAAATATATGCCTACAACTGACACTTCTTTGGATATTGTTATCAAAGGCAAAGCTGTTAAGTTTGTATATAAAAACGAGAATAACGGTAACCGCAAATTCCTTGTAAATGGTGTTGAAACCACTGGTGAATTCGATACACTTATGGATATAACCAAAGTATTTATACCAACAGCCGAAATCACCGAAGGCATGATTATAGAGGTTATCGACTAACTATATCTTGACAAAGATTATTTAAGGTGATATAATCCCAATATATTTAAAAGGCTATGATAAAGAAAAGTAACGGTATAAACGGTGCTTAGTGAGTGACAGATAGTGTGAATGTTGCCATACGCATACCGCGAAGAACACTTTGGAGCTGCAAACCCAAAAGTTACTGACTTTGAAGTCTTACGCTTAGTAGGGGCGCCGTTGGCGGCACGTTAAAGCCGATAACAGTTTTAGCTGTGAGTGACTGCATTCAAGCAGTAATACGGGTGGCACCGCGAGTAGTAGTTAATGCGCTATTCGTCCCTGATTTTTCAGAGGATGAATAGCGCTTATTATTTTTGAGTAAATTATTTACGGAGTGATATATTATGAAACACATCGACATTATTGACATTTTAAAAGGCGACTACGTTGACCAATCTGTTACAGTTTGCGGTTGGGTACGTACCTCACGCGATTCTAAAAACATGGCATTTTTGGAACTCAATGATGGTACTACACTTAAGCATTTGCAAATTGTAATTGACAAGGCAGTTATGACCGATATTTCCGAGTTTATGAAACTTGGTACCTCGCTTAAAGTTGAAGGTACCGTTGTAAAATCGGTTGTGGCTGAAGATTCAGTTGAAATAAATGCTGAAAACATCACCGTTTTAGGTGTTTGTCCACCTGAATATCCTTTACAGAAAAAGCGCCACACACTAGAATATCTACGAACAATCCCTGCACTTCGCGTTCGCACAAACACATTTAACGCTGTGCTTCGTGTTCGTTCAATAATCTCAGCTTGTATTCACGAATTTTTCCAAGATCGCCACTACACATACATTCACACACCACTTATCACAGGTAGCGACTGCGAGGGTGCAGGTGAAATGTTCAAGGTAACTACTTTACCATTTAACCACGACTTTAAAACTGAGGAAGAATATGATGCTGCCGACTTTTTCGGTCGCCGCGCAGCACTTTCTGTTTCAGGTCAGTTAGAGGGCGAAGTTGCCGCTATGGCACTTGGTAAAATTTATACATTTGGTCCTTCGTTCCGTGCTGAGAAGAGTAATACTCCTCGTCACGTTGCTGAATTTTGGCACGTTGAGCCTGAAGTTGCATTTGCTGAACTTCCTGACATTATCGAAATTGCTGAAGACCTTATCAAGCACATTATAAACACTGTTCTAGAAAAGTGCCCTGAAGAACTCAAATTCTTCAATGCGCATTTTGAAAAAGGTCTTATTGAAAAACTCCAGAATGTTGTAGCTAATGACTTTGCAGTTATGACTTACACAGAAGCAATCGAAGCTCTTAAAGCAAGTGGAAAAGAGTTCCAGTACCCTGTAGAATGGGGCGCTGACCTTATGACAGAACACGAACGTTACATTGCTGAAGAAGTATGCCGCCGACCTGTATTCCTTACAAACTATCCTAAGGAAATCAAATCTTTCTATATGAAACAAAATGCTGATGGTAAAACCGTTGCCGCAACCGACTTGCTTGTTCCTACTGTTGGTGAAATCATCGGTTGTAGCGAACGCGAGGCTGACCTTGACAAATTGCTTGAGGCTATGAATATTCGTGGTATGAACATTGATGACTACACTGACTACATCTCGCTTCGTAAATTTGGTTCTGTACCTCATAGTGGTTTTGGTCTTGGCCTTGAGCGAATTATTATGTATGTTACAGGTGTACAAAACATTCGTGATGTTATTCTCTATCCACGTACAGTTGGCACTATCTCTTAATTGGAAGTGATTTTATGTATAAATCAAAACTTAATGTACTAGAAACACAGGGAATCATTCGTTCTTTGCGACACAAATTTGAAGAGCACCTTTGCGATGCTTTAAATCTACGCCGAGTATCAGCTCCTCTTTTTGTAAAACGAGGCAGCGGTCTTAACGATGATTTAAGCGGTGTTGAACGCCCTGTTTCTTTTGATATTTTACAATCTGGTGAGGTTGTAGAGGTTGTTCACTCTCTTGCCAAATGGAAACGTATGGCACTTGGTAAATATGGATTTTCAATGCACACAGGTCTTTATACCGATATGAACGCTATTCGCCGTGATGAGATTTGCGACAATATTCATTCACTATATGTTGACCAGTGGGACTGGGAAAAGGTTATTGGCGATAGTGACCGCACAATAGATTTTTTACAAGATACTGTAAAACGCATATATGCGGCTATACTTCTCACAGCTGATTTCGTTGAACGCAGACATCCAGAACTTGATAACTACTTACCTCGTGATATCAAATTTATAACCTCGCAAGAATTACTTGATAAATATCCAAATCTTACCTCAAAAGAGCGTGAAAACGCTATCGCTAAAGAGTATGGCGCAGTATTCCTTATGCAAATAGGCAGTTGCCTCTCAAACGGTGAAAAGCACGATGGCAGAGCCCCAGACTATGATGATTGGTCGCTTAATGGTGACTTGCTTGTGTACAACCGAGTATTAGATAGTGCGCTCGAACTCTCAAGTATGGGTATTCGTGTTGATAAAGAAACTCTTTTAAAACAACTTACTACCGAAAACAAATTAGATAGATTAGAATTCCCTTTCCACAAGTCACTTATGAATGATGAACTACCACTTACAATTGGTGGTGGCATCGGTCAATCAAGACTTTGTATGCAAATACTGCAAAAAGCTCACATTGGCGAAGTTCACGCTTCAGTTTGGCCCGAAGAAGAAATTAAAAAATGTGAAGCCGCAGGAATCGAATTGTTATAAAAATACAAACCAAAAGCCTTCGCTTAAAGCGAAGGCTTTTTTCTATATTTCATTATCCAAAATTTCCATTTTTACTTTAAATTTATGTGTTTTGGACTTGTCAGTTGGTGAAATTATTACCTTACCCCAACCACACTCTCGATTTTCTGTTTTATCGCTCGGCACAGGAATTCCAACTGTGGTAAATCGATTATCTCCACCGCCTATCGCTGTAATACTTGCATTTTTAGGCTCAATAACCGTACAGTGAAGTTTTCCACCCTTATATGTAATAGTAATCTCGTTACCTTTTATCTCGGGCTCTGCCATCATGTGTAAATGGAAGCTTTTTATAAATTCTTCACTCTTTGCCGTAACTTCATCTTCAACTATAAACACACCGTTTTGTCCTGCTTTTGCATCAAAACTCATCTTTCGGATTACCTTGTCGCAAGTATGAGAATAGGCTACAGTTAAATCGCCTACTATTTCGGCTTTTTCATCACTTTCGTAATGTGATATCACCTTTGCCATTTGGCAATCGCGTTGCCACGCCGCCGCAAGATCAGGTTCAAGGTTATAATCGGTAGTGGGTTTCGGTCTGCGAGTGCCACCATCATTTATAAGATCAAACTGTTTGCCCCACGCGTTTACACTGCCAAGTGTCTTAACTTCCGGATCACGTATAGTAAGGCAGTTGTGAGAGGATGTGCAGGTATCGTAGTTGTAAAAATGTTCACATCCGTACCAATAATAAGCACCAGAACTTGATGCCAATATACCATTATGATATATTTGGAAATCACCTGTGTCATAATGCTCGTGCCCTTGACACCAAAGTTCACCTATCTTCATATAAACGGTGGTGTTTGTTTCTTCATTCTTATGAATAATTGTACCAGCAGGATATTTAAAGTATCTAGTTTTTTCATAAGAATCCGGTATAAACTCTGAGGCAATAAGATTAAACACTAAATGAGATACTGGAGAATAAAGACCTTCACCATAGGTGCTATCTTTGTATAACTCCTTATCATAATGTGTTGGCATTAAAATCTCATCACGATAATTTTCTAAGAAATATTTTTTATAATGAGCATTTCCTGTTATAGCCGCAGCAAAAAAGTTGACAATTGTAAAAGGATGTTTTACAACATGACCGCCACCCTTGTCATCATTGCAATCGTTACCAATACGCAAACTTTCACCATCAGCGCGTGTTAAATAATAATAGCCATCAGCATTTTCAACACACTCATCAAAAATCCTTTGTCCACTCATTTGGTAAAAAATAAGTTGTGCCCAAAGCGCCGATACATGACGATAGGCTCCATACGATGGTCCTTGATTATGTAACTGTGTAGAAAAACTGAATTTATAAAACGGAACAAGATCATTTATAATTCTGCCTACAATAAAATCATATATATCGGGACGCTCATCGTAAGTAGCAATAGAAAACGAAAGCATATCACGAAGATATTGAGCTTCGTGCGAATGCGAATGAGTATTGCGCTGTTTTGTAGGCGGATACCCTACTTCCATACCTGCTTCTAAAAACTGTTCGCACTTGGCGATAAAATACTCTTTTTCTTCCTTAGTTAAATATTTATAAAGCCAGTCGTAAAGACATGATACAACAAAAACTATATGACCTGTATGACGACAAAGCATAAGATTTACATTGCGATCAATACTAAAACAATCGACTATTTTTTTTGCATTATCAATAATATCTCGAGCTTTTTTATCATCATTCTCAACCCATGCCTCAAAAGCCTTTGACTCTATCATCATACATACCATTAGGTTGTATTTACCAAGTGCTATGTCATCATAAAATTGGCGAAAATCTTTTTTGCAAATACGCTGCCAAAGCTCATATGCGCGATGGTTTTCAATATGAGAAAAATTGTTTACTATACGTTGTTTATCTGACTCTCTGAACATAACACGTGGATGTTCATCAGGTGGTGTTATATAAGGTTTTTTATATGGTGAATTCAGCATGATTTTCTCCTTAAAATTTTGACATATTTCTTGCCTTTTCAGCTGATATTTCATTCTTTAATGGTATGTTATTATCAATAAAATCAACACTTTCCTCTAGCAATTTACGGGTTATTACAGCTCGTAAATTCACCGTAGGCCCTGCTTGATGAGGAAGCATCAGCACGTTGTCTAGTGATAAAAGTGGGTTATCCATATCTAACGGTTCTTTTTCATAAACATCAAGCGCCGCATTAAAGCAGCCTTTTTCAAGATGATTTATAAGCGCCTTTTCATCAATAACAGCTCCACGTGCAGTATTTACAAATAAAGCGCCTTTTTTAATTTTTGAAAGCATAGCATCATCAACAATATGATATGTGCTGTCGTTATATGGTAAATGCAGTGAAATAATATCGCACGTAGAAAAGATTTCCTCCATACTGCATTGTGTAATACCATACTTGTCTTTTTCGGCTTTTGAAATTTCGACTATATCATAAACTTTAAGATTAATATCAAAATTCGAAAGCATTTTCGCAACATATCTACCTACTCCGCCAAAACCGACAAGCCCTACGGTTTTATATAAAACGCCATCGGTATAATCTTGCGCCTCGCGCCATATTTTTTGTTTTTTTAATCTATCAGTATAAAAAGGAATATTGCGAAGAGCAGCCAACATATATGCAACCGCACCCTCGGCAGTTGATTTTGAATAATAATCAAATCCACTTATTACTTTTATGCCTTTTTCATAAACCTCATCACAAATAACAGGTGCTACGGTAGAACCCAAATGTGTAAGAAGCTTTAGTTTTGGTGCGCACACTAAAACATCGGATGTAAGAGCCGGTGAACCCCAACAGGTAATATATGTATCACAGTCCTTGATTTTATCTTTCAAATCATCTTCGGTAGCAGTTAAAATATCTAGCCAAATAATTTTACCTAATTCTTCAGCAAACTTAATATTTTCCGCATTGAAAAAAGTATCGAATACACTATCTTTTTTTATAGCAACTAAAGCTTTCATAATCTTCTCCTTTTTCAACGTTTTGATTATTTTTATTTTATAATAATAAATTGCATTTTGCAATATTAATTCTTTATATTATTTATTATTTGTAAGACCTTAACGCATTATATGTTGCGTTAAGGTCTTTTGCTTAAGCTATTTTTTTAAAATCTCTTTTGATTTCTCTTTTACAAACTGCGTAAGTGAATCAAAATCCATGGCGTCTATATAATATTTTTCTATCTTATCATGCACAGCCTTAGCTTTAGCTAAACTTTCTATTGCGCCCAACAGCAATTCACGTGTTATTCGGCGATTAAATGTCATCCTTGAACGATATTCACGTAATATATTTATATTGGTAAATCTACGCGAATGCACACGGCGGTATTTTTCATCAAAACTTATATATTCATATTCACGCACAAAAGCTAGTGATAACTCTGGAACAAGTATATGGTCGATGATTTTTGATGGCAAAATCGGATTTTTAAGCGTAATTATTTCATAGCCCCGCAATAGTGCAGTTTTTCGAACGCTTTCCATTATCGCATTAGCGGCAGCGCCGTATTTATCATCAATTACAATAACATTTTTATAAAAGTTCTCTATTGTGCTTTTAAATGCTACTACGCCTTTAGGTGTAACACCACCTATAAAGCGCGACCATTCCCTTAATTTAATTTCGCTTTTTTTCGGCAACAATTGCAAAGACATTTTTTCACCAAACATTCGAGCCTTTTTTATGTCTATAAAATGTTCAGCTAATTTAAAATTATCATACACTAATTCACCTGCCGCCGATATGTACGAAGCGGCTGTTTTGTGTAATTTTTTATTTTGTTTTGTAACCGTTATAATTTCTTTTGCTTTTTCTCTAAGTTTCCCACTATTCCAAAATTCGCCCAAATTTATAATTTCCTCACAAACGCCTGCAAATTTTGGTTCTACTACGTGAGGAGAAGTCCCATCAAGAATTATTACTTTTAAATCTTTTATTATTATCCCATCCAAACTATCCGGGTCGGATGAGCAAAAACACAATTCCACTCTATATCCTTTATCGGTCGCGCTAACCGCAACATATTTCATAAAAGATGACTTACCTGTTCCAGGACCGCCTTTGATTATGAGTGTTCGCCATCCATCATCAAAATCATAGTTGTCAGCAAAATATGAAACAAATCCCTCACCTGAATTTGCAGCTAAAAAATATTTCAAAAACTTATTTTCCATATTAAAACCACCCAAACCCATTGTTTTTTTACCTTTATATATTATTCTTTATTTAAAGGTTTTGACACACGGTAGTTTTTATGTTAAAATACATTTTGCGAGTTGGTTACGCGGTTGCGCATACTAAGTATGTGAGGAAAGTCCGAGCCCCACAGGGCAGAATAACAGCTAACGGCTGCCGAGGGTGACCTTAGGGATAGTGCAACAGAGATATACCGCCGCTTTATGCGGTAAGGGTGGAAAGGCGAGGTAAGAGCTCACCTACCAAGTGGAGACACATTGGTACTGTAAACCCTATTTGGAGCAACGCTGACTGTGGCGATACATTGGCCCGATGTGCCACGAAAAGCGGCTTGAGCATGTAGGCGACTACATGTCGAGATAGATGACCGCGCACGACAGAACTCGGCTTATAGACCAAGTC
This sequence comes from Acutalibacteraceae bacterium, assembly GCA_045646305.1. Classification (GTDB taxonomy): domain Bacteria; phylum Bacillota; class Clostridia; order Oscillospirales; family Acutalibacteraceae; genus UBA737. Next base: position 14,088 of record JAZRKK010000050.1, on the reverse strand, counting down.
GCGCAAAAAGGCTGCTGTTTAGCAGCCTTTTTTATTTTTTCGGTTTTCTTTTTTTGGTAAACCTTGCGCAATTTTGGGGAAATCGTTATCACTATCAGCAGTAGGTTGAATTTCATAAGTTCCATACTTATTAAGCAGTTCAAAAACAGTTTCTGGTTGTGATACGACATAGTCGCTTTTGGTTATTTCCTTTTCATCATTCATAATATCACCACTAATATTTTAAACAAAAAATTTACTACTATTCCCTTTGACATATATAAATATATATGTTATACTGTATTTTACGAAAATATCCCTTGGAGGAAATAAAATGTTAGACATAAAATTTATATGTGAAAATCCTGAACTTGTAAAAGAAAATATAAAGCGTAAGTTTAAGGATAATAAATTACCACTCGTTGACGAAGTTATTGCGTTATACAATGAAAAAAAGGATGCAAATAATCGCGCTAACGAACTTCGCGCAAACCGCAATAAAATAAGCAAACAAATTGGTATGCTTATGGCTACAGGCAAACGTGAAGAAGCAGAAGAAACTAAAAAACTTGTTACACAACAAGCAGAAGAACTTAAAGCTTTAGAAGAAAAAGAAGCAGAGCTTGAAGCACGTGTTCGCGAAATTGTTATGAAAATACCTAATATCGTGGACGAAAGCGTACCTATAGGTAAGGATGACAGCGAGAACGTTGAAGTTAAACAATATGGTGAAAAAACATCAGTAGATTTTGAAATCCCATATCACACAGACATTATGGCTCTCTTTGATGGCATCGATAAAGAAGCAGCTGGTCGCGTTGCTGGTGAAGGTTTTTACTATCTTATGGGCGATATCGCACGTCTTCACTCAGCAGTTACTGCTTATGCACGTGACTTTATGATAGACAAAGGCTTTACATACTGCATTCCACCATTCATGATTCGTAGCCATGTTGTATCAGGTGTTATGAGTTTTGAGGAAATGGATGCCATGATGTATAAGATTGAAGGCGAAGATCTTTATCTTATCGGTACTTCAGAACACTCAATGATTGGTAAGTTTATCGATACTATCACCCCTGAAGAAAAGTTGCCTCTTACTCTTACTAGCTATTCACCTTGTTTCCGTAAAGAAAAGGGCGCTCACGGTATTGAAGAACGTGGTATTTACCGTATACACCAATTCGAAAAACAAGAAATGATTGTCGTTTGCAAACCAGAAGAAAGCATGGATTGGTTCAACAAAATGTGGTCTTATTCGGTAGATCTTTTCCGCAGCCTTGACATTCCTGTTCGTACACTCGAATGCTGCACAGGCGACCTTGCTGATCTAAAAGTAAAATCTTACGATGTAGAGGCTTGGAGTCCTAAGCAACAAAAATATTTCGAAGTTTGCTCATGCTCAAATCTCGGCGATGCACAAGCACGTAGACTTGGAATTCGCGTTAAGGGTACTGATGGCAAAAAATATCTTGCACACACCCTCAACAATACCGTTGTTGCTCCACCTCGTATGCTTATTGCATTCCTTGAAAATAACCTTACATTTGATGGCGAATATTACAGTGTAAAAATTCCCGAAGCATTACGCGCATATATGGGCGGCAAAACTGAAATCAAAGCAAAAATTAAATACAACGGATAAGGTGATATTATGGAAGAATATACCCCTAAACATTCAGACACACCAAGCAGTCAAAACGGCAAAAAAACTAACAAAGTTGTTTATTATGTTATAATCTCGGTGGCAACCGCTTTGCTACTAGCATCTATTATTGCCCTTTGTGTTAAGTTTTTTGGCGGCAAAGAAAGTTTTGATGGTTACAAAAATAGTAGTGTGAATTCTAATGTTTCAACCTCTTTACCTGCTAACCCAATCGATTTTAAATCAATTCAATCAGAGCACGAAGATGTTGTTGCTTGGATTCAAATACCTGGCATTGATATTATCGACTACCCTATTGTTCAATCAAAACCTGAAGTTGATGATAATTTCTATCTTAACCATAATTTAAATGGTGCAGAATCACAACCAGGTGCAATTTATATTCAAAAACTTAATAGCAAAGACTTTAGTGACCCTAACACGCTAATTTACGGACATAACCAATTAAATGGCACCATGTTCGGCCAACTCAAAAAGTTTAGAAACAAAGATTTCTTTAATGAAAATCGCACAATTTATATTTATACTCCCGACCGCATTCTTGAATATCAAATCGTTTCAGCCTTTGTATATGATGATCGACACATTCTAAATTCTTTTAATTTCGATTTGGAAACTTCAAGATTGCAGTTCTTTGATGAATGTATAAATCCTGTGCACCTTACAAAGCAAGTTGTTGAAGATGCATCACTCGGTGTCAACGATAAAATTATTACACTTAGCACTTGTACTTCAAGAGATAGCGAACGTTATCTTGTTGTTGGTAAACTTATAAAAGAAACCGAAACCCAATACAGCGGTATCACTTTGGAAGAACCAATCGACAATAGCGAACTTTCAAGCACAAACTAAGTATTAAAACAAAAAACCTTCGAAAATATTCGAAGGTTTTTCTTTTTTGCATTTATTTTATAAGTATTCCTATGCCGATTATAATAAGTATCACTCCGCCGAAAACTTGAGCCTTGTTTGAAAGGACTGTTCCAAACTTTTTACCTATATACACACCGGCCACACAAATAACAAATGTTACTGCCGCTATAATAAACGCCGCTACTAGTGCCATTGTTAAATTGTATTCTGCGATTACAAATCCTTCAGACAAAGCATCAATAGATGTAGCCACACCCTGAACTAGCAATGCGCCTATGGTTACATTTACCTCTTCATCGGCATCCTCGTTTTTAAGACCATCCAAAGCCATTTTACCGCCAATAAAAAGCAAAAGAATAAATGCTATCCATGGAATAAATTTTTCAAAAGCTTTAAAATGTTCAACTATAGTATGTACACACACCCAACCAATCATAGGCATAAGTGCTTGAAAGAACGCAAACACAGCCGCTATTGAAAGCATCTTTCGCGTTTTCATCTTTGCTTCATGCAAACCGTTTGCCATAGATACCGAAAAAGCATCCATAGCAAGGCCTACGCCCATCATTACACTAGTAATAATAAAAGATATACTTAAATTCATTCCGTAATTTCTCCTACACTAATTTATCTCACTTATATCGTATGGTGTAGTTTGATACACAAAATAATTAAGCCAGTTTGAATAAAGTAAATTAGCGTGTGAACGCCAAGTAACCAAAGGTTCATTTTCAGGATTATTATCCGGGAAATAATTTTCAGGCATTTTTATAGGAAGCCCTGCATTTACATCACGCAAATACTCATTTTTAAGTGTATCAGCATCATACTCGCTATGACCTGTAATAAATATTTGCTTTCCGCCCTCGGTTGCAGCAGCATAAATGCCGCATTTTTCACTTGAAGCCAATATTTTAAGCTCTGGTACAGCCTCTACATCCTCGGTTTTGATTGTTGTATGGCGAGATTGTGGCACCATAAACACATCATCAAATCCACGGAAAAGAATAGATTTTTTATAGTCGGCCTTATGTGGGAATATACCAAATAGTTTTTCATCAAGCGGATACTTCGGAACTCCGTAGTGATAATAAAGTGCTGCCTGAGCACCCCAGCAAATGTGGAAAGTGCTGTGAACGTGAGTTTTTGTCCACTCCATAATTTCGCAAAGTTCATCCCAGTACTCAACTTCTTCAAATGGCATTTGTTCTACCGGCGCACCTGTGATAATCATTCCATCAAATGTCTTTTCTTTTACATCATCAAATGTTTTATAAAATGTAAAAAGATGTTCAGCCGAAGTATTCTTCGAAACATGACTTTTGGTATGAATAAACTCAAAATCCACCTGAAGTGGTGAGTTGCCGAGAAGACGTGAAAGCTGGGTTTCAGTTTCAATCTTCTTGGGCATTAAATTGAGCAATAGTATTTTTAACGGACGAATATCCTGTGTAATAGCACGAGTTTCGGTCATTACAAATATATTCTCATCATTTAAGATTTTTACCGCTGGTAAATCATTAGGTATTTTTATGGGCATACAGTTCATGCTCCTTTTAAATTAAATATTATCAAGTGCCTGTTTAATATCGGCGATAAGGTCATCTGCGCTCTCAATACCGCAAGAAAAACGAATTAAATCGGCCGAAATTCCTGCAGCCTCAAGTTCTTGATCGTTCATCTGGCGATGTGTAGCACTTGCAGGATGCAAACAACAACTACGCGCATCAGCAACATGGGTTTCGATTGCGGCAAGTTTTAAGTTTTTCATAAAGCTTTCAGCAGCTTTTCTGCCACCCTTTACACCAAAGCTTACAACGCCACAACCACCGTTTGGTAAATACTTTGCAGCAAGGTCATAATATTTATCGCCTTCAAGGTGTGGATAGGTTACCCAATCAATTCTATCATCATCTTTAAGGAACTGTGCCACAGCCAAACCGTTTTCACAGTGTTTTTTCATTCGAAGGTGCAAACTTTCAAGACCAAGATTTAAAAGGAAAGCATTCTGAGGTGACTGAATCGAACCGAAGTCACGCATAAGTTGTGCTGTTGCCTTGGTGATATATGCGCCCTCTAAACCGAAACGTTCGGTATATGTTACACCATGATAACTTTCATCTGGTGTGCAAAGACCAGGAAATTTATCAGGATATTTTGTCCAATCAAATTTACCACTGTCTACGATACAACCACCAACACCAGCACCATGACCATCCATATATTTTGTTGTAGAATGGGTTACAATATCAGCACCCCATTCAAATGGGCGACAATTTACAGGTGTTGCAAATGTATTATCAATGATAAGTGGAACGCCATGTGCGTGAGCCGCATTTGCAAAACGCTCGATATCAAGAACAGCAAGTGCAGGGTTTGCTATTGTTTCACCAAATACAGCCTTTGTATTTGGGCGAAAAGCTGCTTCTAACTCTTCGTCAGAACAATCAGGGTTTACAAATGTAAATTCAATACCCATACGCTTCATTGTAACAGCGAAAAGATTGTATGTGCCACCATAGATTGTAGATGATGATACGATATGATCTCCACAAGAAGCTATATTAAACACTGCGTAGAATGATGCTGCCTGACCACTTGAAGTAAGCATTGCAGCTGTACCGCCTTCCATCTCACAAATTTTGGCAGCAACACTATCGTTAGTTGGGTTTTGTAAACGTGTGTAAAAATAACCTGATGCCTCAAGATCGAAAAGTTTTCCCATATCTTCGCTTGTAGCATATTTAAAAGTTGTGCTTTGCACAATCGGAATCTGACGTGGTTCACCGTTACCTGGTCTATAACCGCCTTGTACACATTTTGTTTCTATATTATAATTGCTCATTACATTTTCCTCCAATATAGTGTATTAACCAAGAATCGCTTTTAATTCCTCGGTTTTGTCGGTCTTTTCCCAGGTAAAGCCTTGATCCTCACGACCGAGATGTCCATAGTTTGATGTTTTACGATAAATAGGATTACGTAAATCAAGTTTATCAATAATTGCAGCTGGACGAAGGTCAAACACTTTTTGCACTGCATCAGCAATTACTACATCATCACATTTGCCCGTACCAAATGTATCAACCATTATTGAAACAGGTTTTGCAACGCCTATCGCATAAGCAAGTTGAACTTCACATTTAGATGCAAGACCTGCCGCTACAATATTTTTTGCAACATAACGTGCAGCATAAGCAGCACTACGGTCAACCTTTGTTGGATCCTTTCCTGAAAACGCGCCGCCGCCGTGGCGAGCTGCGCCACCATAGGTATCAACAATAATTTTACGACCTGTAAGACCTGTATCGCCTTGAGGGCCACCAATTACGAAACGACCTGTTGGATTGATAAAGATTTGTGTTTCATTATCCATAAGTTCACTTGGAATTATAGGCTTAATTACCTTTTCTAAAACATCACTGCGAAGTGTTTCTAAATCAATATCTGCGCTGTGCTGAGTAGATACTACAACTGCATCCACACGCCTGGGTTTGCCATTATCATCATATTCAATAGTAACCTGTGTTTTGCCATCAGGACGAAGGTATGTAAGTTCGCCGGATTTACGAACACTAGTAAGCTTGTATGACATCTTATGCGCAAGTGAAATTGCAAGTGGCATAAGTTCAGGTGTTTCATCACAAGCGAAACCAAACATCATACCCTGGTCACCAGCACCGTGTTGATTGTATTTATCATCTTCGCCATCTTTAAGTTCAAGTGAATTATCAACACCAAGCGCAATATCAGGTGACTGTTTGTCAAGATTTACTATAACTTTACAGGTTTTTCCATCAAAACAAGCTTCTTCCTTGCTGTCATAACCAATGTCGCACAAAACTTCACGAACTACTGCTTCTATATCAACATTTGCGTTTGTTGTAACCTCACCCATAACATTTACAATGTCAGTGGTACAAAATGTTTCACACGCTACACGAGAAAACTTGTCCTCGCTAAACATAGCATCAAGTATTGCATCTGAAATTTGGTCACACACTTTGTCTGGATGACCTTCGGTCACTGATTCAGAAGTAAACAATTTTTTATACATATTCATTCCTCCAAAAAATATACAAAAATAAAACCGTTTACCCAAAAGATAAACGGCTAATTAAATCTTATCTTTCGGATAATCCGCAGGATTTGGCACCTTGAAAAAACAGGTTGCCGGACTTCACAGGGCCTGTACCCTCCATCACTCTTGATAAGGACTATATTTATTTTTCGTGTGGTATTTTACCATTATTATTTTTATTTGTCAACTATTATTTTACTTACATTTTAAAATAGGTGATATTTTTTTATAAATCATAAAACAAATTGCAGCATCTATTAATCCTTTTGCAAGATTAAAAGGTAAATTAAATATCAAAAGTGCTTCAAACAAATTGTCCACAAAAGGCAAAAGCGCTGAATACATACTAACTATTGCTTCCATAGGAATTAACATATTCGCATATATCGGATATACAAAGAAATAATTTGTAGCAACGCTTATGACAGCCATCAAAACAGCACCCACAATAGCGCCTATAAATGCCACATGGCGAGTTTTGTTTCTTTTATATATAACACCTGCCGCATACACAAAAATCGCACCCAAAACAAAATTAGACAATTCTCCTACACCTGCAGTTGTTCCAACAAACAAATGCAGCGCATTCTTTATAAAGCATACAACAACTGCCCACCAAGGTCCTAACGCAAATGCAGTTATTAGTGCAGGAAGCTCGGAAAAATCAAATTTTATAAATGAAGGTATTAAAAAAGAAATTGGAAACTCCAACATCATAAGTATAAAACCAATTGCACCCATAATAGCAGTAACAGTAATGTTACGTATGTTTTGTTTTTTCATAAGATCACCCCAAAAAATAAAACCCCCACAAAATATGTGGGGGCATAAAAATTTATAAAATAATTTTTATTTCTTCTACCATCCGGACTGTACCGTCGGCTTTGGAATTTCACCAAATCAATCCACTTTTATGGACTCGCAGGCTTTAACTGCCGGTGGGGAATTTCACCCCGCCCCGAAGAATATTAAGTTTAAGTATATTCTATATCACATTATATGCTTTGTCAAGCAGTTGCGCACAAAAACCAAATCAATCCAGCGCACTGAATCAAAATAATAAGCGGCAATCCTATCATAAAGCGCTTGTGTTGCGTTTTATGGCGTACTAGTTTCATCGTAACATACATACCCAAAGCACCGCCAATAATACTTATCACAAAAAGCGTTTTTTCCGAAATGCGCCAAGTATCAAGTCGCGCTTTAATTTTGTCGGTTATACAAACGATGCTTGCTATTACATTTATAAAAACGAGATACAATGCAAAATACAACAATTTTATCACCAAATATATTTTACATTAATCAAACTGCTTTTTCAATCTGTTTTTTAAGTTTTACGATAATTCTTTTTTCAAGTCGAGATATATACGATTGTGATATTCCTAGTGTATCTGCTACCTGCTTTTGAGTATATTCAGGATAGCCATTCATACCAAAACGCATCTCCATAATTTGACGTTCTCGCGGTGGTAATTCACAAACAAAAGCGTTTAACTGATGACGCTCATCCTCTTGTTCTATTTCTCTGCCTACCTCATCGGGCTCACTACCCAAAACATCAGAAAGCAAAAGCTCGTTTCCATCCCAATCGGTATTGAGCGGTTCATCAATTGATATTTCACTTTTTCTCGATGATATTTTACGTAAATGCATTAAAATTTCATTCTCTATACATCGCGATGCATAGGTTGCAAGTTTGATGTTTTTTTCGGGACAAAATGTATTAACCGCTTTTATAAGACCGATAGTTCCAATCGAAATTAAATCTTCTATGGCGGTAGGCGCTGTATCAAATTTACGAGCGATATATACTACTAACCTCAAGTTGTGGACTATCAGTTTTTCTTTTGCTTGTTGACTTTTATCATTTAAAAGTTGTGTTTCTTCGTTAGTTGTAAGCGGCTCCGGCAAAGTTTCCGGACCATTTATGTAATATACTGCTTTTTGTTCAAAGAGCTTTGTAAATATATTTTTTAAAAAAGTTATGATTTTCATAAAATTCACCACAATCAATATAAATTTTCAGGATTAACTATAAGTTTTGAGTCAACAAGTGGAGTAGTAGACACTGCCAAAACAGGATTTTTAAAATCATAATTTTTGTTGTTAAAAGTTATAATTGCATTATCTATTCGATAGCCATCCAACAATTTTTCACCAGCAATCGTACCACAAGGAATTTTTCTAAAACGCGTTGGATTATACTTTTCATCACCTAAAAGCAAATTGACTATACCCTTATCGATTATAAAAACTTGTGACATTCCAAATACATCTTTAAGGCTGTTACCCGTATCAACAATGCCAGATAAAACAAGTTTTTCATCTCCACAAAAAAGTGTAGCCTCGCAATATGTATTTTGCAAAAATGGTTTTTTAAGTGTTCTTCTTAATAAAATCACTAAAAAATACCCAATAAGCGAAAACAAAATAAAAAACAGCGGTGATATATCAAAATAAACCACCGAGTTATTTATTGCCATTCCATAAGGTTTAAATATTAACCACACGGCAATCATTGCGCCGCTATAAGCAAAATTAACTAAAAACAAAACAGTAACACTACGCAAAAAGTTTTTTGCATTTTCAAAACCTAACGCAATTAAACACAAAATAGCGCATATTAAAATATGTATTGTTAACTCTAACAAAAAATTGCTTTGTGGCAAAAATATGTATAGCGAAAAAACGCCCCCCACAGCCGCCGATAACAAAAGTCGCCACAGCCGAACCTTTTTTTGCAAAAATCTACTTGATAAAGAAATCAAAAAATAATCTACTACAAAATTAACAAGCATTAAAACATCGGCGTAAACAACCATACCCCCACCTCACAACAACATTATACATTAGCGTTTATAAAAACCATGTCATAAAAAGCGCATAAAAAAAGACGAAAACCGTAAGTTTTCGTCTTTTAGTATTCAATTAAAAAATTGTGTCAAACCATTTTTTAAATTCATTTAGCCATTCTTGTGCCAAAATTGTTTTAGGGTCAAGCCTTTCTTCATCGTTAGTAAGGTTATCACAAGTAGAAAGACCATGAACGCCATACGGATAAATATGTAAACTAAACGGCACTTTATTATCCGCAAGGGCTGCAGCATATACTATGCTGTTTTTTACAGGTACCACTTGGTCTTCGGTTGTATGCCAGATAAATGTTGGAGGTGTGTTTGGTGTCACCAAATTTTCACAAGAATATTTTGCTGCATCATCGCCAGTAGGATATTCACCCAAAAGATTTATAAAACTACCCTTATGAGCAAAAGTTTCATCAGCAGAAATTACAGGATAACAAGGTACACTAAAATTAGGCTTTTTACTGTTTGGAAATACACTTCTAACCTCATCACAATCATAAGCATTGCTATAATGAGCTGTTAGGTGTCCACCTGCTGAAAAACCGATTATACCAATCTTTTCTGTGTCACAGTTCCATTCGTTAGCATTGGCGTAAATTTCTTCGAATGCCGCCGCTACCTCACGTAGCTGTGTTGGAAAGCGATTAGGAGCACATGAATAGCGAAGTACAACTGCGTTGAATCCCCAATTCAAAAATTTAAGTGCAATAGGCTCTGCCTCACGTTCAGAGCAATTAGCGTATCCGCCACCCGGACAAATCAATATTGTCGGGCGTTTTTCATCTTCTCGGCCCATTTCAACAATATTTCTAGGTAAGTAGCAAGTAAGTGTAGGATTACAACCTTCCTTGCCCAAGAATTCATATTTATCTTTAAGATTAATTTCTAATATTTTCATAATATCACCCTATTTTAAAAACACTTCATTATAGCGCTGTATTGCTTCCTCGATAATTCTTATTGCCTCTTCGGCGTTTGCAACCTCTTCGACAGCTGTTTCTTTTTCCTCTAAGTTTTTATAAACTGCAAAGAAATGGCGCATTTCATCGAATATATGTCTTGGCAACTCATCGATTGATTTATACATATTATAATTAGGATCATTACATGGAATAGCAATAATTTTTTCATCACGAGAACCATTGTCTACCATCGCGATAACACCTATCGGATAAGCGCGAACAAGAGTTAGCGGCTCTAAATCCTCGGCACAAATAAGCAACACATCGAGTGGATCGTTATCGTCACCATAAGTTCGTGGTATAAAGCCATAGTTTGCGGGATAATGCGTTGAAGTGTAAAGCACTCGATCAAGTATTATATAACCTGTTTCTTTATCAAGTTCATACTTTTTTCTACTACCTTTCGGTATTTCGATAACACATAAAAAATCTTCTGGCTTTATTCTTTCGGGCGATACATCATGCCAAATATTGTTCATACTATAATCACCATCCATTTTTGTTTATGTTATCATATTTTTTACACAAAATCAATTAAAAATACTTTACTTGACTTAAAAATATATATTTGTTAAAATAGTCAAGATGTTTTTTAAAGGAGTTTTTTATGGAAAGAGAAAAATTAGGTAGCCGACTTGGTTTTATACTACTTAGCGCAGGTTGTGCCATCGGCTGTGGCAATGTTTGGAAATTCCCTTGGATGTGTGGCCAATATGGTGGCGGCGCATTTGTAATTTTGTATTTTCTTTTCTTGCTAGTTTTAGGACTCCCCGTAATGATAATGGAGTTTTCAGTTGGTAGAGCAAGTCAAGCAAGTCCTGTTAAAAGTTTTAAAAAATTAGAAAAGCCAAGACAAAAATGGCATTTACACGGCATTGTATCCCTTTGTGGTAACACCCTGCTTATGATGTTTTACACCTCGGTTGCAGGTTGGATACTTTATTACTTTATAAGCTTTTTAAAAGGCGATATGACCAATATCAGTAATCAAGCATCTGAAAAACTTTTTGGTGATATGTTGTCAAATCCATATATAATGGTTGGCTATATGGCAATTGTTGTTATTATGGGATTTGTTATTCTTTCATTTGGCCTTCAAAAAGGTGTTGAACGAATTACAAAATACATGATGATTTTGCTACTAATTCTAATGATTGTACTTGCTATTAATGGTTTTACATTAAGTGGCGCGAAAGAAGGTTTGACCTTCTATTTAAAACCTGACTTATCTAAAATTAATGGTAATGTAATCGTAGGCGCTATGAACCAATCTTTCTTTACTCTTAGCCTTGGTATTGGCGCTATGTCAATATTCGGTAGTTATATCGGTAAAGAACGTTCTTTGATGGGTGAATCAATAAATGTTTTAATACTCGATACATTTGTTGCCATTGTTGCTGGTCTTATAATTTTCCCTGCTTGTTTTACCTTTGACGTAGAAGCAGGTTCCGGACCAAGCCTTTTGTTTGTAGCTATGGCAAAAGTATTTAATAATATGTCCGGTGGCAGAGTTTGGGGTTCGCTTTTCTTCTTATTTATGTTTTTTGCCGCTATGTCTACCGTAATTGCGGTGTTTGAAACTATTCTCGCTTGTATATGCGAACTGACTGGTTGGAAGCGTAGTAAAACCTGTTTAATATGTGGTAGCGCTATACTTGTTTTATCAATACCTTGTGCTTTAGGATACAATATTTTAAGTGGATTCCATCCATTTAATTCAGGCTCAAGCATACTTGACCTTGAAGATTTTATCGTAAGTTATTGTCTATTACCTTTAGGTTCACTTGTTTATATTCTATTTTGTACAACTAAAAAAGGTTGGGGATTTGATAACTTCCTTGCCGAAGCAAACACAGGAAAAGGTCCTAAAGTCGCAAAATGGTTCAAACCATATTTTACCTATATTTTGCCTATAATTATTGTTTTTGTATTTTTAGTTGGTGTTTTCACATTTGAATTTGCAGATAACTTTACAATACTTAATTGGATAAAAGAATTTATAAAATAATAAAAAGCCGTACATTCGTACGGCTTTTTTATTATTTATGCAAATAATGCAGTTGAAACTGCGTTTAGAATTGGTATTGTAAACACGCAAAGCAATGTGCTAAGCAATACACAGTTTGCTGCGAGTTCGGTTTCACCGTTGTACATTTCTGCTAAATTAAGCATTACCGCAGCGCAAGGTGTACCACCTAAAATAAACATTGCTGCTCTAAAGATTGGATCAAGTGGCAAGAAATAAACAATAGCAATACAAGCGAATGGGAAAACAAGTAATTTACATGCACATATTACATAAACATATATACGTGAAAACAACTTTTTAAAAGAAACAGATGCTAATCGTATACCCAAAATAATCATACAAAGTGGAGTTGTTGTGCTTTTAAGCAAACGTATCGCGCTAAGTAGCATTTCAGGCATTATACTTTTAATATTAATTGCGTATAAAATTATCGCAATCATAAGACTGATAAATGATGGATTAAAAAACGCTTTTTTAAATGCCATTCGTTTTTTATCGCCAGTAAGGCAGTAAGCACCTATGGTAAAGGTTATCATATTCATACCGACAATATACACACACGCAAAACAAGCAACCTCAGGATGACCTGGTAACAAAGCCTCGATTATCGGAATACCAAAAAATCCTGCATTGCCAAGCCCAAAACTTACTGTGAGCATACGATATTTTGCATCATCAAATTTTTTATGAAAAATACCATATAAAATAAATGTAAGTATTGCTTGAATAGCTAAAGATATCACGAAGAACAACATTATTTGCCCTATGTTAGTCCAAGAACGCTCGGTATCTAAAAAAGACGAAACAATCATACAAGGCGAACACACATATACAAGTATCGCAGAAATGCTTGGCAGGTGTTCAGCTTTTGTGATGTTTGTTTTACGGCTGATAAAACCAGGTATAATATATATAAGTGTCAGTAATACGTTAGTAAACGCAACAACCATTAAAACCAATCCTTTAAAATTTATTGCACTTAATAATACCATAGAAAAAATAAATTTACAAGTATATTTTGCTGTGCAACAACTATTGTTTTATTTGCAAAAAAATTAAAGCTATCCTTTCGGATAGCTTTTAATCTTTTAATTATGCACCAAATTTAGCAACGTTGATCTTTACGCCAGGGCCCATTGTAGTAGCCAATGTGCAAGACTTAACGTATTGACCCTTTGTAGCAGCAGGCTTAGCCTTGATGATAGCACCCATAAGTGCATCAAGGTTTTCCTGAAGCTTTTCAGGACCAAAAGATACTTTGCCGATTGGGCAGTGGATGATGTTGGTTTTGTCAAGACGATACTCAATCTTACCAGCCTTTGCTTCGGTAACTGCCTTAGCAACATCAGGTGTTACAGTACCAGCCTTTGGTGAAGGCATAAGACCACGTGGACCAAGAACCTTACCAAGACGACCAACCATACCCATCATATCAGGTGTAGCGATAACTACGTCAAAATCCATCCAGTTTTCTTTTTGGATTTTTTCTACCATATCTTCAGCGCCAACGAAGTCTGCACCTGCTGCAAGAGCAGCGTCAGCCTTGTCGCCCTTTGCAAGAACAAGAGTTCTTACAGTTTTACCTGTACCGTTAGGAAGAACAACGGCGCCTCTAACCTGCTGGTCAGCGT